>NZ_JBFAJR010000028.1:0-105993 GCF_040655295.1 Streptomyces sp. NPDC050448
GTCCGAGCTCGGGCATGAAGCCCTGGACGGCCGCGAGCACCGCGTAGTCGCCGCAGCCGGGGCACCAGCGGACCTCCTGGTCCGACTTGAAGTCCTTCATGGACTGCTTGGCGTCCGCCTTGGGGACCAGCGAGAGCAGGTGGGGGGCGTCGGTCACCTCAGTCATTGATGGCCTCCTCGAGAACCTTCGCGAGCTGCTCAGCCTTGAACGGCATTCCGTTGACCTGGGTGTACGACTGGGCGTCGACCAGGTACTTGGCCCGGATCAGGGTGGCGAGCTGCCCGAGGTTCATCTCCGGCACCACTACCTTGTCGTAACGCTTCAGGACCTCCCCGAGATTCCTCGGGAAGGGGTTCAGGTGGCGCAGGTGGGTCTGTGCGACGGGTGCGCCGGCTTGGCGCAGACGGCGGACGGCGGCCGTGATCGGGCCGTAGGTGGAGCCCCAGCCGAGCACGAGGGTGCGGGCGTGGTCGGGGTCGTCGACGTCGAGGTCGGGGACCTCGATGCCGTCGATCTTGGCCTGGCGGGCGCGGACCATGAAGTCGTGGTTGGCCGGGTCGTACGAGATGTTGCCCGTGCCGTCCTGCTTCTCGATGCCGCCGATCCGGTGCTCCAGACCGGGCGTCCCGGGGACCGCCCACGGGCGGGCCAGCGTCTGCGGATCGCGCTTGTACGGCCAGAACACCTCGGTGCCGTCCGCGAGCGTGTGGTTGGGCCCGGAGGCGAACTGCACCTTCAGGTCCGGAAGGTCGGCGACGTCCGGGATCCGCCACGGCTCGGAGCCGTTCGCGAGGTAGCCGTCGGAGAGCAGGAACACCGGGGTGCGGTACGTCAGCGCGATCCGGGCCGCGTCCAGGGCCGCGTCGAAGCAGTCGGCCGGGGTGCGCGGGGCGACGATCGGGACCGGTGCCTCGCCGTTGCGCCCGTACATCGCCTGGAGCAGGTCCGCCTGCTCGGTCTTGGTCGGCAGGCCGGTGGAGGGGCCGCCGCGCTGGATGTCCACGATCAGCAGCGGCAGCTCGAGGGAGACCGCGAGGCCGATCGTCTCGGACTTCAGCGCCACGCCCGGGCCGGAAGTCGTGGTCACGCCGAGCGAGCCGCCGAAGGCCGCGCCGAGCGCCGCGCCGATGCCGGCGATCTCGTCCTCCGCCTGGAACGTGCGCACGCCGAAGTTCTTGTGCTTGCTCAGCTCGTGCAGGATGTCCGAGGCCGGGGTGATCGGGTACGAGCCCAGGTAGAGCGGCAGGTCGGCCTGCCGGCCCGCCGCGATCAGCCCGTAGGACAGGGCCAGGTTCCCGGAGATGTTGCGGTACGTGCCGGTCGGGAAGGCGCGGGTCGCCGGGGCCACCTCGTAGGAGACCGCGAAGTCCTCCGTCGTCTCGCCGAAGTTCCAGCCCGCCCGGAAGGCGGCCACGTTCGCCTCGGCGATGGCGGGCTTCTTCGCGAACTTCTGCCGCAGGAAGCTCTCCGTGCCCTCGGTGGGCCGGTGGTACATCCAGCTCAGCAGCCCCAGCGCGAACATGTTCTTGCTGCGCTCGGCCTCCTTGCGGGAGAGCCCGAAGTCCTTCAGCGCCTCGACCGTGAGGGTGGTCAGCGGCACCGGGTGGATGCTGTAGGCGCCGAGCGAGCCGTCTTCCAGCGGTGAGGTCTCGTAGCCCACCTTGGCCATCGGGCGCTTGGTGAATTCATCGGTATTGATGATGATCTCGGCGCCGCGCGGCACATCCGCGATGTTCGCCTTCAGCGCTGCCGGATTCATCGCCACCAGTACGTTCGGGGCGTCGCCCGGCGTCAGGATGTCGTGGTCGGCGAAATGCAGCTGGAACGAGGAGACGCCCGGCAGGGTGCCGGCAGGGGCGCGGATCTCGGCCGGGAAGTTCGGGAGTGTGGAGAGGTCGTTCCCGAAGGAGGCCGTCTCCGAGGTGAAGCGGTCACCGGTGAGCTGCATACCGTCACCCGAGTCACCCGCGAACCGGATGATCACCCGGTCGAGGCGGCGTACTTCCTTGCCGCTCGGGCCCTGGGGCGTCCGTTGTTCGCCGACTACAGTCCCTTCGGCCCCGTCGGCATGTTCGGCTGGGCTACTGACCTGGCTGGTCACTGAACTGGACCTCCTTCGAGGCTTGGCGTTCCCGCTCCCAAGGTCAACCCTACGTCGGTAGGAGTGGCCTCCTCAGGGGACGCTCATATTCTGGACCGCCGTCTGCGGCGGTCTGTCGAGAGAATTCCGTGAGATTCCGAGAGATTCCGAGAGATTCCGGGAATGCGTGCCGTGCAGAAATAGTGCGAGCCCCCAGCGGCCAGATGCGGTACCGCCGCACCTGACACAGTGTCAGTTGATCAAGGTTTTGATCAATGCCCGGGTTCCTCGGTCAAGAACGCAGGTAGGTGAGAACGGCCAGGACTCGCCGGTGGTCCCCGTCGCTCGGGGACAGCCCGAGCTTCATGAAGATGTTGCTGACGTGCTTCTCCACCGCTCCGTCGCTGACCACGAGCTGTTTGGCCACGGCCGAGTTGGTCCGGCCCTCGGCCATCAGGCCCAGCACCTCGCGCTCGCGCGGGGTCAGCCCCGCCAGCACGTCCTGCTTCCGGCTGCGGCCGAGCAGCTGGGCGACCACCTCGGGGTCCAGGGCGGTCCCGCCCCGGGCCACGCGTACGACGGCGTCCAGGAATTCCCGTACGTCGGCCACCCGGTCCTTGAGCAGATACCCCACCCCGGTACTGGAACCGGCCAGCAGTTCGGTGGCGTACTGCTCCTCCACGTACTGCGACAGCACGAGCACGCCTATCCCGGGATGCTCGCGGCGCAGCCGTACGGCGGCCCGTACGCCTTCGTCGGTGTGCGTCGGCGGCATCCGTACGTCGGCCACCACCACATCCGGCAGCGCATCCTCGGCCGCCAGCTCCGCCACCGTCTTGATCAGGGCTTCCGCGTCCCCGACGCCGGCCACGACGTCATGCCCCCGGTCGGTGAGCAACCGGGTCAGGCCCTCACGCAGCAGCACTGAATCCTCGGCGATGACCACCCGCACCCTGTTTTCCACGATCCAGCAGCTCCCGCGTCCACACGTTCCCCGATGTCCCTGACCCGGCCAAGCATCCCAGCCTCGAGGGCGGATGCGGGCGAGACCGGCCAAGGCGCGGCCGCGGGAGCCGATGCCGGTGGAACCGGAAGCGCCCGGTCTACCTGGGACGCCAGGGGAGCTCGGCGGTGACGGTGGTGCCGCTGCCGGCGGGCGAATCGACGACGAGCACCCCGTCCACGGCGTCCAGCCGCTCGGCGAGCCCGGCCAGCCCGGTGCCCGTGCCGCCGGTGCCCGTGCCGCCGGTGATCGCGCCGCCGCGCCCGTCGTCCGCGACCTGGATCAGCAGCCGGTCCCCGGATTTCCACACGTCCACACCCGCGGTACGGGCCCCGGAGTGCTTGCTGACGTTCTGCAGCAGCTCCGAGACGGTGAAGTAGGCGATCCCCTCGACGGCGGAGGCCGGCCGGTCCGGAAGATCCACGGACACCCGCACCGGCACCGCGCACCGGGAGGCCACGGACGACAGTGCCGCGTCCAGACCGCGGTCCGTCAGTACGGCCGGGTGAATCCCGCGGGCCAGGTCGCGCAGCTCCTGGAGTGCGATCTTCACCTCTCCGTGCGCCTCGTCCACCATCCGGGCGGCGGCGCGGGGATCCTCGGCGAGCTTCTCCTTCGCCAGGCCCAGGTCCATGGCCAGCGCCACCAGGCGGGCCTGCGCGCCGTCGTGCAGATCCCGCTCGATGCGCCGCAGGTCGGCGGCGGCGGTGTCGACGACGGCCCCGCGGTCGGACTCCAGCTCCGTGACGCGGTGGTCGAGGCGCGACGGCCCGAGCAGCCCGGCGACGAGGACGCGGTCGACGGTGGTGAGGGCCCGCACCACCCAGGGCGTGGCCAGGGTGAACCCGAGCCCGACCAGGCAGGTGAGGGCGATCTCGAGGGGCGAATCGAGGTAGAAGGTGTAGTCGTCGTTCTGGAACAGCTGCAGCCCGGGCCAGTCGGTGTAGGCCGGGAAGACCCAGAACCAGACCGGGTACAGCAGCAAGGCCCATCCGTACGCCCAGAACACCAGTGCCACGGTGAAGGCGAACAGCGCCCACGGGAGGTGGACCACCGAGTACAGCGCGTGCCGCCAGGCGCTGCCGCTCCTGAGCAGCGCCCCCATGGCGGCGAGCGGACCCCGCGTCTTCGCCCGGACGGGCGCGGGCTCGGCGATGTCGACCCCGAGCAGGCCGCGCACCCGGGCCCGTTCGACCCTTCCGAATCCGCGGCACATGGCGAGCACCCCGGCGAGCACCGGGATCCCGATGAAGGTGACGAGCAGCCCGGCGCCGAGGCTGACGCCGGTGATCGCGAGCGAGAAGTACAGCAGGCTCAGCGGCAGCCCGAGCACCAGATACCCGAACTCCCGCCACGTCCGCCCCTCGACCGGAGCCCGCAGCACCCCACCGATCCCCATGATCCCGACCCGCCCTTCCGCGTTCCCATGACCCACCCCAACCCTCCCGCCCCGACCCGCCCGAAACCATCGGGCGGGTCGGCCTCTCGACAGGGGGGATAACCCCACCCCGCTCCCGCCGGAAGCCGCCCCGCAGCGCCGGCCGCGGGCCGCCCCCGCCGCTCCCGCGAAGGCCCCTCCCGGCCCGCGCACCCCGGCCAAGTCCAGCCCCGCCGGCGTTTGAGGCGAGGGGAGGATTCGGGGGCGGAGCCCACGGCCCCTCGGGGTCCGGGCAGCGCCCGGGGAACGGTGGAAGGGCGGGTAGGGGACCAGCCCCGCAGGGGGTCCACCCCAGGGCGGTGGGCCACACAAGCGGACGGAACCCCCGCCCACACCCCGGACGGGAGTCCCGATCAGCCAGGCCGAAGCCCCGGCATCAGCCGCGCCCGCGCCACGGCAACGCCGCCGTCACCACCGTCCCCTCCCCCTCGGGGGAGTCGACGACGAAGGCCCCGTCCACGGCATGCAGCCGCTCCGCCAGCCCCGCCAGCCCCGACCCGCCCACCGCATCGGCCCCGCCCCGCCCGTCATCCGACACCCGGATCGACAACCGCGCCCCCGGCTGCCCGTCCGCCCCCGTCCGCCACACCTCCACGCTCGCGCCCCGCGCCCCCGCATGCTTGCTCACGTTCTGCAGCAGCTCCGACACCGTGAAGTACGCGATCCCCTCAACGGCGGCCGCAGGCCGCTCCGGCAGATCCACCGCCACCTTCACCGGCACCACGCACCGCGACGCCACCGACGAGAGCGCCGCATCCAGCCCCCGGTCCGTCAGCACCGCCGGGTGGATCCCCCGCGCCAGGTCCCGCAGCTCCTGCAGCGCCAGCTTCACTTCCCCGTGCGCCTCGTCCACCATCGCCGCCGCCGAGTCCGGGTCCTCGAGCAGCTTCTCCTTGGCCAGGCCCAGCCCCATCGCCAGCGCCACCAGCCGCGCCTGCGCCCCGTCGTGCAGATCCCGCTCGATGCGCCGCATGTCGGCCGCCGCCGTGTCCACGACCACGCCCCGGTCGGACTCCAGCTCCGCGATCCGCCGCTCCAGCTCGTCCGAGGGCGAGAGCAGCCCTCGTACCATCAGCCGGTCCACGTTCGACAGCCAGCGCGACACGTACGGCAGCACCGGCCACAGCACCAGCAGCCCGACCAGCGCCACCGTGAAGGTCAGCACCCCCCACGGCATCCGAACCAGCTCGTACAGCACGGTCCGCCAGGCCACCGGGTCCTTCACGCCCGCCCACAGCCAGGGGAAGAACCCGCCGGCCCGCGGCCCCGGCAGCGGGGTCGGCTCGTCCACCCGTACGCCGAGCAGCGCGCGCGCCCTCGCCCGCTCCAGCCGTCCCAGCTGGCGAGACACGAGCAGACCACCTGCGAGCAGCGGAAGACCGATCGCGGTCACGGACAGGCCGCCCGCGGTCGCCACCATGGACACGGTGTAGACGAACCCGACGAGCGCGAGTGGAAGATTGCTCAGGAGATGGGCGATCTCCTTCCACGCCACGGCCCCCAGGGCCGGGCGTACGGGAGGGGGCCGGTCGTTGTCGGGACGCTGGTGGGAGACTTGAATGCGCGCGGTCATGCGCCCCAGCCTGCCAATATCGCCCCGCGGGTGCCATGGGGTAGCCGGGCCGCAGTAAACGGGGGATAACCCCACCCTGTGTGGACCAGGCCCTAGACTCCCGTCCGTACCAGATCATCGACAGTGGCCAAGGAGCGAGGAACGGACGTGCCCGACCCAACGGTATCGACCGTAACCGTGCTCGCGGCGGACTATTTCCGAAGTTATTCGGTCGTCGGCCTGCTGGCCCTCCTCGGTGTGCTCTTCGTCGCCGTCGCGTTCGGCGCGGGCCGCCTGCTGAGACCGGTCGTCCCGACCCCTGAGAAGCTGCTGACGTACGAATGCGGTGTGGACCCCGTCGGCGAGGGCTGGGCGCACACCCAGGTCCGCTACTACGTCTACGCGTTCCTCTACGTCATCTTCGCCGTCGACTCGATCTTCCTCTTCCCGTGGGCGACGGTGTTCGCCACCGCCGGTTACGGCGCCACGACGCTCGTGGAGATGTTCATCTTCCTGGGCTTCCTGGCCGTCGGCCTGCTCTACGCGTACAAGAAGGGCGTCCTCGAATGGACGTGACACCGGCCGGGACGTCGGCCGAGCCCCAGCTGCTCCCCGAGCCCAAGCGGCTGGGAGTCCTCTCCCGCCTCGCCCCGGAGCCCATGAAGGTGGTCCTGAACTGGGGCCGCCGCTACAGCCTGTGGGTCTTCAACTTCGGCCTCGCCTGCTGCGCGATCGAGTTCATCGCCGCGTCGATGGCCCGGCACGACTTCATCCGGCTCGGCGTCATCCCCTTCGCGCCCGGCCCGCGCCAGGCGGACCTGATGATCGTCTCGGGCACGGTGACGGACAAGATGGCCCCCGCCGTGAAGCGGCTGTACGAGCAGATGCCGGAGCCGAAGTACGTCATCTCCTTCGGCGCCTGCTCGAACTGCGGCGGGCCGTACTGGGACTCGTACTCGGTGACGAAGGGCGTCGACCAGATCATCCCGGTCGACGTCTACGTCCCCGGCTGCCCGCCGCGCCCGGAGGCGCTGCTGCAGGGCATCCTCAAGCTCCAGGAGAAGATCGCTCGGGAGTCGCTGGCGGACCGCTATGCCACCGAGCCGGGGCCCTCGGTCTCGCAGCTCACGAGCGGCCTGGTCACGCCCCCGCCGGTGCCGGGAGCGGGCGCATGAACCTCTACGACTCCCTCCCCGACGCCGCCGCGACGATCTTCGGCGCGGAGGCGGTGGCCGAGTACGCGTACGACGTCCTGACGGTCGACGTCCCGGTCGGCAGCTGGATCCCGGCGCTGGAGATCGCCCGGGACAAGCTGGGCTGCACGTACTTCGACTGGCTGAGCGCGGTGGACGAGCCGGGCACGGGCTTCCGGATCTGCGCCCACGTCGTCTCTCTCGAGAACCACCGCGTACGCCGCCTGCTCCTGCGGACGACGGTCCCGCACTCGGCGCCGTCCCTCCCGTCGGCGGTCGCGATCTACGCGGGCGCGGAATGGCACGAGCGGGAGACGTTCGAGATGTTCGGGGTGGTCTTCACCGACCACCCGCACCTGGTTCCCCTCCTCCTCCCGGAGGACTTCGAGGGGCACCCGCTGCGCAAGGACTTCGTGCTGGCCGCGCGCGTCGCGAAGGCCTGGCCGGGAGCCAAGGAACCGGGCGAGGCACACGACCCCGACGCCCCGAAGCGCCGCCAGATGCTCCCGCCGGGCGTCCCGGACCCCAACGACTGGGGCCCGCTCAAGGGCCAGCTCCCGCCGGCTCCCACCCGCCCGGCCCGCGCCGCCCGCGCCCCGCGCGAGGGCGCCCCGGTCCGCCGCACCCGCTCGGTGGCGGAAGGCTCGGCCACCCAGCCCCCGGAACCGGAGACCCCGCGCCCGGCGCGCCGTACCCGCTCGGTGGCGGAAGGCTCGGCGAGCCAGGCGCTCCCGTCGGCGGAAGCCGAAGCGACGCCGCAGCCCGAGCCCCCGCGCCCGGCGCGCCGTACCCGCTCGGTGACGGAAGGCTCGGCGAGCCAGGCGCTCCCGTCGGCGGAGCCCGAAGCTCCTTCGGCGGACCCGGCAGCGGGGGAGGTTCCCGCCGCGGGGGCTCCGGAGCCCACCACCCGGAAGCCGCCGGTCAGGCGAAGCGCGGACGCGCCCTGGCACAACCCGAAGCCCGCTTTCGACGAGCCCGCACCTGAGCTCGCACCCGCACCTGAGCTCGCACCCGAGCCCAAGCTCGCACCCGAGCCCAAGCCCGAGCCCGCACGCGAGCCCGAGCCGGCACCCGATCCGGCATCCGCACCCGAGCCCAAGCCGGCACCCGAGCCCAAGCCCGCACCCGAGCCCAAGCCCGCACGCGAGCCTGAGGTCGCACCCGAGCCCGAGCCGGCACCCGAGCCCGCGCCCAAGCCCGAGCCCGCCGCAGGCGAACCGGTCACTGATCCCGAGCCCACCCCCGACAACGGAGGCGACGCGTGAACGACGTGCTCGACGTCGCCCTGCGACTCATCGTCGTCTTCGCCGTCTTCCTCGTGCTCCCGCTCGTCGTCGGGCAGACCGAGCACAAGGTGATGGCGCACATGCAGGGCCGCCTCGGCCCCATGTACGCCGGCGGCTTCCACGGCTGGGCCCAGCTCGTCGCCGACGGCGTGAAGTTCGCGCAGAAGGAAGACGTCGTCCCGGCCAACGCCGACCGCCGCATCTTCCAGCTCGCCCCCGCCGTCGCCCTGCTCCCGTACCTCCTCGTCCTCGTCGCCATCCCCATCGGCCCGGGCGAGGGCGCGGTCGGCCAGGTCATCGACGCCGGGCTGTTCTTCGTGCTCGCCGTCATGGGCGTCGGCATCCTCGGCAGCCTGATGGCCGGCTGGGCCTCCGCCAACAAGTTCTCCCTGCTCGGCGGTCTGCGCACCGCCGCGCAGCTCCTCGCGTACGAGCTCCCCATGCTGCTCGCCGCCGCCTCCGTCGCCATGGCCGCCGGGACCGTGTCCCTCCCCGGCATCGTCGACGCCTTCCAGTGGTGGTGGCTGCCCTGGCAGATCACCGGCGCGCTCGTCTTCTTCACCGCCGGCCTCGCCGAACTCCAGCGGCCCCCCTTCGACATGCCCGTCGCCGACTCCGAGATCATCTTCGGCGCGTACACCGAGTACACCGGCCTGCGCTTCGCGCTGTTCCTGCTCGCCGAGTACGCCGGCATCGTCGTCCTCTGCGCCCTCACCACCGTCCTCTTCCTCGGCGGCTGGCACGGGCCGATCGCCGACGGCTGGGTCTGGACCCTCCTCAAGACCGCGGTCCTCGCCTTCGTCGTGATCTGGCTCCGCGTCAGCTACCCCCGGCTGCGCGAGGACCAGCTCCAGAAGCTCGCCTGGACCGCACTCATCCCGCTCGCGCTCGCCCAGATCGCGCTCACCGGCATCGTGAAGGTGGCGATCCAGTAATGCCCATCCCCGGATCCGGCCTCGCCAAGGGCCTCGCCGTCACCCTGCGCACGATGACGAAGCGCGCGCACACCGCCCAGTACCCCGAGGTGCAGCCCGAGCTCCCGCCCCGCACCCGCGGGGTCATCGGCCTGTTCGAGGAGAACTGCACGGTCTGCATGCTGTGCGCCCGCGAGTGCCCCGACTGGTGCATCTACATCGACTCCCACAAGGAGACGGTCCCGGCCGCCGCCCCCGGCGGCCGCGAGCGCAGCCGCAACGTCCTCGACCGCTTCGCCATCGACTTCTCGCTCTGCATGTACTGCGGCATCTGCATCGAGGTGTGCCCCTTCGACGCCCTCTTCTGGTCGCCGGAGTTCGAGTACGCGGAGACGGACATCCTCGAACTCACCCACGAGCGCGACAAGCTGCGCGAGTGGATGTGGACCGTCCCGGCACCGCCCTCCCTGGACCCGGCAGCCGAGGAGCCCAAGGAGATCGCCGCCGCCCGGAAGGCGGTGGAGAAGGCCGAGGCCGCCGCCGCCGCGGCAGCCGCCGCTGCCGCCGCGCCGGCCGAGCCCGCCGCGCCCGAGACCGACGCCCCGATCACCCCGGAGGGAGACGAGTGACCCCCGCAGCCACCGCCCTGGCCGCCACGGCGACGGGCAACGGGTTCCTCTCCCCGACCGGCGTCGAGATCGCCTTCGTCCTCGTCGGCCTCGCCACTCTCGGCGCGGCCGCGATCACGGTCGTCACCAAGCAGCTCGTGCACGCCGCTCTCTGGCTGGTCGTCGCGCTCGGCGGCATCGCCGTCGAGTACCTGCTGCTGACCGCCGAGTTCATCGCCTGGGTCCAAGTCCTGATCTACCTCGGTTCCGTGGTCGTCCTCCTCCTCTTCGGGCTGATGCTCACCAAGGCCCCCATCGGCCGCTCCCCGGACGCCGACTCGAACAACCGCTGGATCGCCCTCGGTGTCGCCCTCGTCGCGGCCACCGCGCTCG
This sequence comes from Streptomyces sp. NPDC050448, assembly GCF_040655295.1. NCBI lineage: Bacteria > Bacillati > Actinomycetota > Actinomycetes > Kitasatosporales > Streptomycetaceae > Streptomyces > Streptomyces sp. NPDC050448. The sequence goes on from NZ_JBFAJR010000028.1 coordinate 10,469, forward strand.
TCTGGGTCGTCGTCGACGCGTTCCGCACCACCTGGATCGACCTCGACGGCCCCGCCCAGGGCTCCACCAAGGTCTCCGGCGAGATCCTCTTCCAGCACTGGGTGCTGCCCTTCGAAGCGCTCTCCGTCCTCCTCCTCGCAGCCCTGATCGGCGCCATCGTGCTCTCCCGCAGGGACACCGCCGCCGGTGGGCCCGACGACAAGAAGGGGCAGCAGCGCTGATGCACCTCGCCTACCCCGCCGTGCTCGCGGCGCTCCTCTTCTGCACGGGCCTGTACGGAGTGCTCGCCCGCCGCAACGCCATCCTGGTCCTGATGTCCGTCGAGCTGATGCTCAACGCCGTCAACCTCAACCTGGTGACGTTCGACGTCTGGCTGCGCGACACCCTGCACGCCGGCCAGGCCCTCACCCTCTTCACCATCGCCATCGCCGCCGCCGAGATCGGCATCGGCCTCGCGATCGTGCTGATGGTGTACCGCAACCGCGGCACCTCGGACATCGACCGGCTGCGCGACACCGCCGAGGGCCACGAGCCCGCCCCGAACAACCAGAGCAGCGAGGTCATCGCGTGAGCACCACGACCCTCGCGGTCCTCGTCCCGCTCCTGCCCTTCCTGGGCGCGGTGGCGGGACTGCTGTTCGGCCGCAGCGCCCCCGGGTTCGTCCGGCCCCTCGCGGTGCTGCCGGTGCTGGCCTCGGCCGTGCTGGCCGTGCTCGTCGCCGTCCGCCAGGGCGGCGGCAAGCCGATCGTCACGTCGACCGAGCTGACCCCGACCGGCTCGGTGCCGATCGACCTCTCGCTCTACCTGAACGGCTTCGCCGTCCTGGTCGCCGTGCTGGTCGGCGTCGTCGCCACCTGCGTACAGCTCTACTCGACGGCGTACCTCCGCGAGGACCCGCGCTACCCGTCGTATGCCGCTCTGGTCTCACTGTTCACCTCCGCCATGCTGCTCGTCGTCTACTCCGGCGACCTGATGGTGCTGCTGGTCGGCTGGGAGGTCATGGGCATCTGCTCGTACTTCCTGGTCGGCCACTACTGGGAGACCGAGGCGGCCCGCTCCGCCTCCCTGAAGGCCTTCCTCGTCACCAAGCTGGGCGACGTCCCCTTCCTGATCGGCCTGTTCGCGCTCGCCGCCGACGCAGGCTCCTTCCAGATCCCCAAGGTCCTGGGCACCGTCGCCGCGGGCGGGCTCGACCACCCGACACTGATCGCGCTGCTCCTGCTCGCCGGAGTCGCGGGCAAGTCCGCGCAGTTCCCGCTGCACACCTGGCTTCCGGACGCCATGGCGGGCCCCACCCCGGTCTCCGCGCTGATCCACGCCGCGACGATGGTCGCCGCCGGTGTCTACTTCGTCGCCCGTCTCCTCCCGGTCTTCGCGGCCTCCCAGGCCGCACTGGTGGTCATGGCCGTCATGGCGGCCGTCACGATGGTCGGTTCCGGCCTCGCCGCCCTGGCCCAGGACGACATCAAGCGCGTACTCGCCTACTCCACGATCGGCCAGCTCGGCTACATGACCGGGGCCCTGGCCGTCGGCGACCGCAGCGCCGCCGTCTTCCACCTCCTGTCCCACGGCGCCTTCAAGGCGCTCCTGTTCCTCGGTGCGGGCGTGATCATCCACGCCGCCGGGACGAACTCCCTGGCCGCCATGTCCCGCATGGACGGCCTGGCCAAGCGCATCCCCGACGCCTTCTGGACCATGACGATCGCGCTGCTCGCGCTCGCCGCGATCCCGCCCTTCGCCGGCTTCTTCTCCAAGGAAGCCGTCCTCGCCGCCGCCGAGCGCGCCGCCGCCGGGCACTCGCAGTTCGCTCCCAGCTCCGCCGGCTGGGTCGTGCTCGTCGCCGGCGTGCTGACCGCCCTGCTCACCGCCGCCTACGCCACCCGGCTGTGGCTGATGGCCTTCCGCGGCCGGGGCGCCGCCGCCCCCGACCACGGCAAGGAGCCCGTCGCCATGACCGGCGTGCTGTGGCTGCTCGCGATCCCGACGATCGGCTTCGGCCTCGCCGCCGGGCCGATCGCCGACTGGTTCGACGGCAGGGCACTCACCCCGACGCTGACCACCTCCGTCCTCGGCACGGGAGCGGCCGCCGTCGGCGCGGTGCTGACGTACGCCCTGTGGCAGCGGGCCACGGCCAAGGCCCTCGCGGTCGGATACGGAGCCGGTGCGTCCGCGTCTGCCGCTGCCGCGGAGTCCGCCGCCGAGACCCCCGAGGTCGCCGAGGTCACCCACGACCACCCCGCCGTCCCGGCCGGCGCCGCCCCCGACCCCGGCCGGGCGCTGCTCGGCCCGCTGCACCGCCACGCGGCCGACGGCTTCCACCTCGACGCCGTCTACGACCGGCTGTTCGTCCGCCCCGTCCGCGCCGCCGCGAGCCTCGTCCGCTTCCTCGACCGCGAGGTCGTGGACACGTACGTCCGCGCCGCGGGCGCCGGCCCCCGGCTGCTCGGCAGCCTCGTGCGCCGGGCCCAGACCGGCAACGTGCAGAGCTACCTGAGCGCCCTGCTCGCCGGCGCCGTGGTCCTGGCGATCGCCACCGCCGTCCTCGCCAACGTCAACGCCGGATCGTGAGCCGTGAGTCAGCCGTGATTGATATCAGCCCGTCCGTGATGCAGTTCCTTCTGGCGTTCGTCGTGGCCGCACCGCTCCTCGGCGCCGCAGCGGCCCTCCTGCCGGCCCCGCCCGGACTCAAGGGCAAAAGCCCCGAACAGGCCGTGCTGCGCCACGGCGTGACCGTGACCGGCGCGATTCTCGCCGCGGCGATCGCCCTCGCCCTGGGCTTCGACCGCGACGCCCCGGCCCGCTTCCAGGCGGCCACGGACATCAGCTGGATCCCGGCGCTGAAGGTCCGGATCCACCTCGGCATCGACGGCATCTCGCTCCCCCTCCTCCTGATGACCGCGCTGCTGTTCTTCCTCTGCGCGCTCTACAGCTACTTCAAGCTCCCCGAGGGACCCTCCCCGAAGGCCTTCGTCGCCCTGCTCCTCGTCCTCGAGTCCGGCACCCTCGCGACCTTCGCCGTCCTCGACCTGCTGCTGTTCTTCCTCGCCTTCGAGATGGTCCTCATCCCGATGTACTTCCTCATCGCCCGCTGGGGCGGTGCTCAGCGGCAGGCCGCCGCCTGGAAGTTCATCCTCTACACCCTCCTCGGCTCCGTGGTCATGCTGCTCGGACTGCTGCTGATCGGACTGAACAGCGGCACTTTCGACATGGTGACCCTCGCCTCCGAAAACGGCCGTGAACTGACCCACACCACCCAGCTCGTGGCCGTCCTCGCCATCGGCATCGGCCTCGCTGTGAAGACCCCGATGTGGCCGCTGCACAGCTGGCTGCCCGACGCCCACACCGCCGCGCCCACCGTCGGCTCCGTCCTGCTGGCCGGCGTGCTGCTCAAGATGGGCACGTACGGGTTCGTGCGCATCCTGCTCCCCGTCACGCCCGACGGCATGGCGACCTTCGCCCCCTACCTGGGTGCCTTCGCCGCCATCGGCATCATCTACGGGTCCCTCGCCTGTCTCTCGCTCGCCCGCAAGGGCAACAAGGGCGACCTCAAGCGCCTCATCGCGTACTCCTCCGTCGGCCACATGGGCTTCGTCCTCCTCGGCATCGCCTCGATGACTCCCACCGGCGTCAACGGCGCGCTGTTCGCCAACATCGCGCACGGTCTGATCACCGGCCTTCTCTTCTTTCTTGTCGGTGCGCTCAAGGACCGTTACAACACCGCCGATCTCGACACCCTCGCCGGAGCCACCGGGGCCGCCCTCTACGGCCGCACCCCCCGCCTCGGCGCCCTCCTCGCCTTCGCCGCCGTCGCCTCCCTCGGCCTGCCCGGCCTCGCCGGCTTCTGGGGCGAGATGCTGGCCCTGTTCGGCGCGTTCGACCCGGCGGAGGGCCTGTCCCGGCCCGCCTTCCTCACCTACATGGCCTTCGGCGCGTTCGGCACCCTGCTCACCGCCGCCTACCTGCTGATCGTCGTACGGCGCGTCTGCATGGGCGACCCCAAGGCCCGGCACGAGCCCGCGCTCGAACTCGCCGACATCCAGCGCTACGAGTTCGCCGCCTGGACCCCGCTCGCGGCCCTCACCGTCCTCGCCGGCCTGTGGCCCGCTGTCCTCCTCGGCCTCACCGACCCGGCCGTCCAGAAGCTCCTCGCAGGAGGCAACGCATGACGGCCCTGTCCGCCCTGTCGGCCCTGCCCGCCCTGTCCGCGGCCACCGCCCCGGCCACGGCTGCGGCACCGGCCGCCGAGACCGCGAGCCTCGTCCAGAGCGTCGACTGGCTCGCGATCGCCCCCGTGGTGCTAACCGCCGGCGTCGCCCTGGTCGTCCTGATCGCCGACCTCTTCGTACCGGAACGGCACAAGCCGCTGCTCGGCTGGTTCTCCGTGGCCGGCCTCGCCGCCGCGACCGCCAGCCTGCTGCCGCTGCGCGCAGGCGACCGCGCCACCTTCTGCCTCGGCACCGACCCCGGCGCGTGCAGCTACACCGCCGACCACTTCACGCTCGTCATCCAGTTCCTGGTGCTGGCGGGCGCCCTGGTCACCGCCCTGCTGTCGGTCACCACCGTCCGCGACGCGCGCATGCCGGCCGGCGAGTACTGGTTCCTGCTGCTGTCCTCCGCCGCCGGCGCCGCCCTGCTGCCCGCCTCCCGCGACCTCGCCACGCTGATCGTCGCCCTCGAAGTCGCCTCGCTGCCCGCCTTCGCCCTCGTCGGCATGCGCCGCGGCGACCGGCTCTCCTCCGAGGCCGCCCTCAAGTTCTTCCTCTCCTCCGTCACGGCCACCGCCGTGTCGCTGATGGGCGTCAGCTTCGTCTACGCCACCACCGGCACCCTGCACTTCACCCAGGTCGCCGACCGCCTCGAAGACGTCCCCGGGCAGCTCGACACCCTCGCCATGGCCGGCGTCGCGCTCACCCTCGTCGGCTTCGCCTTCAAGACCGCGGCCGTCCCCTTCCACTTCTGGGTCCCGGACACCTACATCGGCGCGCCGCTGCCCATCGCGGGCTACCTCTCCGTGATCGGCAAGGCCGTCGGCTTCACCGGCCTCATCCTCGTCACGGTGATCGCCTTCCCGGCGTACTCCGACATCTGGGGCCCGGCGCTCGCCGTCCTCGCCGCGCTCACCATGACGGTCGGCAACGCCGCCGCCCTGCGCCAGCGCGCGGACCGGCCCCACAGTGCCGTCCGGCTGCTCGCCTGGTCCTCGGTCGGCCAGGCCGGCTACCTGCTGGTCCCGATCGCGGCCGCCGCGTACTCCGAGCGCGACCAGATCGGCTCCACCGTCGCGTACGCCCTCATGTACGCCGCCGTGAACCTCGGCGCCTTCTCGGTCGCCGCCCTGGTCGCCAGTACGAAGCCGCTGCACCGGATCAGCGACTACCGCGGCCTGTACGCGGAGCGCCCGGCTGCCGCCCTCGCGCTGGCCTTCTTCCTGCTCTGCCTGGCCGGCCTGCCGCCGGGCCTCATCGGCCTCTTCGCCAAGGTCACCGTCTTCGGCTCCGCGGTCGACGCGGGCCTGGGCTGGCTGGCCGTGGTCATGGCGGTCAACGTCGTCATGGCCCTGTACTACTACCTGCGCTGGACGGCGCTGCTCTTCCGCGCCCCCGAGGGCCCCGTCGAGGGCGCCCGTACGAAGGCCCCGTGGCCGGTCACCACCGCGATCGCGGTCACGGCCGGCGCCGCCGTGGTGCTCTCGGGCGCCCCGCAGCTGGTCCTGCGCTTCGCCGCGGGCAGCCTGTTCCCGCAGTAGCCCGCAGGCCCGCAGAACCCCGACGCCGGCCGGTACGCCGGTCCAGCCGTACGCCGCGACCCGCACGGAGCAACGCCCGCCGCCGCCCCGCCGCCCCTTACCCCGGGGCGGCGCGCGCGGCACGGCCTGGGAACCACAGACCCTCGCCTCGCGTTGACGAGGAAGGGAGGGTCCACTGGACCGTAGACCCTCAGATCCGCAGATCCTGGACGGGGTCCCCCTGCCGCACCATTTGGAGGGCGTACCGTGCACCGCCGGCACAACGGGCTGAAGACCGCCGTACTCCTCGGCGGGCTGTCCGCACTCATCATCCTCATCGGAAGCTTCTTCGGGCGGGGCGGCCTGATCATCGCCGTCCTCGTCGCCCTCGGGACGAACGCGTACGCGTACTGGAACAGCGACAAGCTGGCTCTACGCGCGATGCGTGCCCGCCCCGTGAGCGAGTTCGAGGCCCCCCAGCTCTACCGCATGGTGCGCGAGCTCTCCACCTCCGCGCGCCAGCCCATGCCCCGGCTGTACATCTCGCCGACCGACGCGCCGAACGCCTTCGCCACCGGCCGCAACCCGCGCAACGCCGCGGTCTGCTGCACCGAGGGCATCCTGCGCATACTCGACGAGCGTGAGCTGCGCGGGGTGATCGGCCACGAGCTGAGCCACGTCTACAACCGCGACATCCTGATCTCGTCCGTCGCCGGAGCGCTCGCCTCCGTCATCATGTTCCTGGTGAACTTCGCCTGGCTGATCCCCATCGGCCGGTCCAATGACGACGAGGGGCCCGGCATCTTCGGCATGCTGCTGATCATGATCCTGGGCCCGCTGGCCGCATCCGTGATCCAGCTGGCCATCAGCCGCTCGCGCGAGTACGAGGCCGACGCGTCCGGCGCCCAGCTCACCGGCGACCCGCTCGCCCTGGCCGGCGCCCTGCGCAAGCTGGACGCCGGCGTCAAGCAGCTCCCGCTGCCGCCCGAGCCGCGGCTGGAGACCGCGAGCCACATGATGATCGCCAACCCGTTCCGCCCGGGCGAGGGCCTTTCTAAGATGTTCTCCACACACCCTCCGATGGCCGAGCGCATCGCCCGGCTCGAACAGATGGCAGGCCGTAGTCAATGAAGACCATCCTCAACATCATTTGGCTCGTCCTCAGCGGCATCTGGCTGTTCCTGGGCTACTGCCTGGCGGGCGTGCTCCTGTGCATCACCATCATCGGCATCCCGTTCGGCATCGCGGCCTTCCGCATCGCCGTGTACGCCCTCTGGCCCTTCGGCTACACCACGGTCGAGCGCCGAGACGCGGGCGCGGCGTCCTGCATCGGCAACGTCCTGTGGCTGATCCTGGCGGGCTGGTGGCTGGCCATCGGTCACATCGTCACCGGCATCGCCCTGTGCATCACGATCATCGGCATCCCGTTCGGCATCGCCAACTTCAAGATGGTCCCGCTGTCCCTGCTCCCGCTCGGGCGCGAGATCGTCCCGACCGACGCGCCGTTCGCGTCCCGGTAGACGGCAGGGCGGCGAGGGAACTCACGGGCAGGAAGAACCAGTGTCGGCTGCGAGCACGGCCACGACCCTGTCGGTCATCGTGCCGATGTACAACGAGGAAGAGGCCCTCCCCGCCCTGGTGAGCCGCCTGCGGCCGGTACTCGACGGCACCGGGGTCCCGTACGAGGTCCTCGCGGTCGACGACGGCAGCACCGACCGGACGGCCGAACTCCTCGAGAAGTTCCGCACGGACTGGCCCGAGCTCCGCATCGTCCGGCTGCGCGGCAACTCCGGCCACCAGGCCGCCCTGCGCGCCGGCTTGCACAGCGCGGTCGGGGCGTACGTGGCGAGCATCGACGCCGACCTCCAGGATCCGCCCGAGAAAATACCGGAGATGCTGGACCTGGCCCGGTCCGAGAACCTCGACATCGTCTACGGCGTCCGTTCCGACCGCAGCACCGACACCGGCTTCAAGCGCCGCACCGCCGCCGCCTACTACTGGTTGATGCGCCGCATGGTCGGCAAGCAGGTGCCCGCGCAGGCCGGGGACTTCCGGCTGCTCAGCCGCGAGGCCGTGGAAGCCCTCAAGGCCCTCCCCGACCAGCACCAGGTCTACCGGCTGCTGGTGCCCTGGCTCGGATTCCCGAGCGGGCAGGTCACGTACCGCCGGGGCGAGCGGGTGGCGGGCGAGACCAAGTACCCGCTGAGCAAGATGATCCGCCTCGCCGTGGACGGCATCACCAACTTCTCGGCCGCCCCGCTGCGGCTCGCGACCTGGCTCGGCGTCATCAGCTTCGTCACCTGCTTCGTCATGATCGCCGTGACGCTGGTGATCTTCCTGGTCGGCAAGACCGTACCCGGCTGGACCTCGCTGTTCGTCGCCATGCTCTTCCTCGGCGGCGTGCAGCTGATCTGCGTCGGGCTGCTCGGTGAGTACATCGGGCGGATCTACACCGCGGTACAGCGCAGGCCCACGTACTTCATCGGGTACGACTCGGCGCGCGACGACACCGGCAAGAGGCCGGGAGAGACCGGGAACTGACGGCGGCTCCGGGAGTGCTTGCGCAGGTCAGGGCGATTGTCAGTGGCGTGGGTCACTATGAACGCATGAACGAGACCGAGCAGTTGCTGGAGCAAGTCGCGGTCCGTGCGCACCGTGATGCGGACGGGCACGGAAAGCCCCTGCCGGCGCCGCTGGACGCCGAGGAGCCGGCCCGGGCCGCGCTCATGCTCGGCTTCGGGCTGCCGCCGCTGCTCGCCGGTCTCTACGCCCGCGTCGGGGACGGCGGGTTCGGTCCGGAGTGCGGGCTGCTGCCCCTGAAGGACGCCGTCGCCACCTACCGGGCGATGCGCGGATCCGGATGGAGATGGCCCGGAGGCGTGCTGCCGATCGCCGACTGGGGCTGCGGCATGTACGTGTGCGTCGACTGCCGCTCCGAGACCGCCCAAGTCCTGCTGTTCGACCCGAACCTGGGAGATCCGGACCTCGCCTGGTTCATCGACACCCCGAGCCTCGCCGACTGGCTGCGGGGCTGGCTCGACGGCACCGCCTGGTACTGCGAGGACTCCACGGCGGGGGAGGAGTACGACCTGGACCTGGCGCCGTGGACCGGCTTCAGATCCCGCGTGTGAGCCGCCCGCGCACGCCATAGGCCAGCGCGCCCGCCGCCAGCACCGCAGCCCCCGTGAGCGCCGACGCAGGGGGCAGCGCGCAGGCCAGCACGACACAGCCGGACAGCCCGACCGCTGCCACGGCCCGGCCCTTGACACCTGCATCGAGAGTCCACGCGGAAGCGTTCGCGATCGCGTAGTAGGCCAGCACTCCGAACGAGGAGAAACCGATCGCGCCCCGCAGATCGGTGGTGGCCGCGAGCGCCGCGACCACCGCACCAACGGCGAGCTCCGCATGGTGCGGCACCTGATGCCGCGGATGTACGGCGGCCAGTGCGCGGGGGAGATGGCCGTCCCGCGCCATCGCCAGGGTGGTCCGCGACACCCCGAGCACCAGGGCCAGCAGCGAGCCCAGCGCGGCCAGGGCCGCACCGACCCGGACCACGGGGGTCAGTCCGGGCCGGCCTGCCGCCCGTACCGCGTCGGCCAGCGGGGCCGTCGAAGCGGCCAGGGCCTCGGCGCCCAGCACCGACAGCGCCGCCACCGCCACCGCGGCGTACACGAGCAGGGCGATCCCCAGGGCGAGGGGCACCGCCCGCGGGATCGTGCGCTCCGGATCACGCACCTCCTCGCCCAGGGTGGTGATCCGGGCGTATCCCGCGAAGGCGAAGAACAGCAGTCCGGCCGCCTGGAGCAGGCCGCCGACGCCGCCCCCGGCCAGGCCGCCGAGCCGTCCCGCGTCCGCCGCGCCGGAGGTCAGGCACACCACCACGACCCCGGCCAGCACCGCCAGCACCGCCGCCACGATCACCCGGGCGATCCGGGCGGACTTCTGCACGCCTCCGTAGCTCGCGGCGGTCAGTGCGACCACCGCCGCGACGGCGACGGCATGCTGCTGGCCGGGCCACACGTACGCCCCGACGGTGAGCGCCATCGCCGCACACGAGGCGGTCTTGCCGATGACGAAGCCCCAGCCGGCCAGATAGCCCCAGAACGGGCCGAGCCGTTCCCGCCCGTAGACGTAGGTCCCGCCGGAGGCCGGATAGCGGGCGGCCAGCCGCGCCGAGGAGTGTGCGTTGCAGTAGGCGATCAAGGCAGCCACCGCGAGGGCGGCGAGCAGCGCGCCGCCCGCCGGGCCCGCCGCGCCCGCCGCCGGGGCGAGCGCGGCGAAGATGCCGGCCCCGACCATTGCGCCGAGTCCGACGACCACGGCGTCGAACACTCCCAGCGTGCGCTTCAGCTCGTTGTTCACGGGCGGAGAGTAGCCGGGCTAGATGACGCCCTCTCGACCGGGCAGCGGCGCCCGGTTCTGCTCCCACCCGTGGAGGGCGGTCAGACAGGCGTGGTCGAGGTGGCGCAGCCCGCTCAGGTCGAGGTGTACGGGCTGTCCGGCCGGCAGCGCGTCCAGCTCGTCGAGCAGCTTCGGCAGCCGCAGGAAGCTGGCGCTCCCCATGACCTGGACGCGGAGCTCCCCGCCCTCCCACACCTCCTCGATGTGCACGTGGGAGGTCTCCCAGGCCGCCTTGGCCACGGCGAGGCCCAGCCCGACCAGCACGCCCTCGAAGAGGTTGGTGGCCACGACCGCGGCCGCCGTCGCCACCAGCACCACCGCCTCGCCCCGGTGCGTCTGCCACAGGCCGGCGACGGCCCGGGTCGGCAGCAGCTTCCATCCGGCGTGCAGCAGCACCCCGGCCAGCGCGGCGAGCGGTACGACCTGAAGCAGTTCCGGGACCGCGACGGCGAACAGCAGCAGCCAGCCGCCGTGCAGGACCCGGGACGCCCGGGTGCGGGCCCCTGCCTCCACATTGGCGGCGCTGCGCACGATCACGGCGGTCATCGGCAGCGCCCCCAGCAGTCCGCAGACGGTGTTGCCGACGCCCTGGGCCATGAGCTCCCGGTCGTAGTGGGTCCGGGGCCCGTCGTGCATCCGGTCGACGGCGGCCGCGCTGAACAGGGTCTCGGCGGAGGCGATCAGTGCCAGGGCGATCACGGTTCCGAGGCCACCGACGGAGGCCAGCAGCCCGAAGTCCCCCCAGCCGGGCGGGGTCACGGCCCCCAGGACGCCGGTCACCGTCACCTTCTCGACGGGCAGCCGCAGCAGCACGGACACGGCGGTGGCGGCCGCCACCCCGACGAGCGCGCCCGGTACGAGCCGCAGCCGGGAGGGCATCCGGCGCCAGGCCACGATGACGGCGATGGTCCCGGCCCCGAGTGCCACGGCGGACCAGTCGGCCTCCCCGGCGAGCGCCGGCACCGCGGCCAGCTTCTCCAGGGTTCCGCCGGGGGCCTTCACGCCGCCCAGGGAGTACAGCTGCCCCGCGATGAGCACGAGCCCGATCCCGGCCAGCATCCCGTGCACGACGGCGACGGAGATCGCCCGGAACCACCGCCCGAGCCGCAGCGCCCCCATGCCCAGTTGCAGTACCCCGGCGGCTAGCACCAGGACCCCGAGCGCGCGGGCCCCGTGCGTGTGCACCGCCTCGTAGACGAGCACGGTGAGCCCGGCGGCCGGCCCGCTCACCTGCAGCGAACTCCCCGGGAACCATCCGGTGACCAGCCCGCCCACCACCCCGGTGACGATCCCCAGCTCGGCGGGCACGCCGGAGGCGACGGCCACGCCCACGCAGAGGGGCAACGCGACGAGCGCGACGACGACGGACGCCCCGAAGTCTTCGCGAAACGTGTCAACCCCAGACATCCGAGAACCTCCCCTGTCCCGCGGTGATGGATGCCACCAGGGTGGCGGGCGCGCGCACCGCAGCCCAAGTGCCCATTGGGAGCTACTGAGGCGCATGCGCCGTGCACGCCGGGCATGTGATCCGCACGCCCCGGAAACAGCCGCGGCCCGGCGGTCCTGGAAGGACCGCCGGGCCGCCGGACGGCAGGTGGGTACCGCTGTCAGCGGTAGTTCACGAACTGGATCGCGAAGTCCAGGTCCTTGCCCTTGAGGAGGGCCTGGATGGCCTGCAGGTCGTCACGGCTCTTGGAGCTGACGCGCAGCTCCTCGCCCTGCACCTGGGCCTTGACGCCCTTGGGACCCTCGTCCCGGATGATCTTCGCGACCTTCTTGGCGTTCTCCTGGGAGATGCCCTCCTCGATGGAGGCGAAGATCTTGTACTCCTTGCCGGACAGCTGCGGCTCGCCGGCGTCGAGTGACTTCAGCGAGATCCCGCGCTTGACCAGCTTGGTCTCGAACACGTCGAGGACGGCCTTGACGCGCTCCTCGGAGTTCGCCTCCATGAGGATCTTCTCGCCGGACCAGGCGATGGTGGCGCCGGTGCCCTTGAAGTCGTAGCGCTGCGAGAGTTCCTTGGCGGCCTGGTTGAGGGCGTTGTCGACCTCCTGCCGCTCGACCTTCGAGACGATGTCGAAACTGGAGTCGGCCATGTGCTGTGGCTCCTTGAAGTCGGCTGTCATTGCCCCGGAGGGCGCGGCCGGACATCCCCGGCCCGCTCCGCAAAGCCTAGCCACCGCGCCCACCCGCAGCGCTGATCAATCCGGTGGCGAAGCACCCTCGCACATCGGGTATTGTTTACGTCGTTGCCACGGAGCGCCGCCGCAAGGCGGAAAAACGGCAACGAATCTTGGCGGTGTGCCCGAGTGGCCAAAGGGAGCAGACTGTAAATCTGCCGGCTCAGCCTACCCAGGTTCGAACCCTGGCGCCGCCACGCGATGTGAGACCCCCGTTACTGCGGAAACGCAGTAACGGGGGTCTTCTCGCATGCGCCGTGCGAGGCCTTCGTCACCGGAACAGGGGCCGGGAACCGCGTGGCCGGCGATCACGGCAGCGCGGTGGAGGAACAGCCGGTAGCCCGCCCTACGAGCCGGGCGAGGGCGTGAGGGACGCGCGCCAGGACCAGGACATGCGGCGCGGGCGGGTCGGGAGGGCCAGTCGGCTGGCCGACCAGAGGAGGACCTCCGGGGCCGGACCGGACAGGGATTCAGGGAAGAGGCGGGCCAGGACCGGGGCCGAGAGGTCGGCCGGCGGCAGTCACGGGAGAGCCAGCCCACGGGCGATGTCGTACGTGTGGAGCAGGATCTCCGCCACGCCCATCGCCGCGAAGCCCCCCGGATCGCAGGGGCCCCAGTGCCAGGCCCGCGCGGACTCCGGCGCCGCGTCCACGGCCGCGCTCAGCAGCCGGGCCGCCGCCGACACCACCCGGAGCACCTCCCCGGGTGGGGTGCCCTCCCGTACGCGCAGGTCCAGCGGCAGGTAGGCGTCCGCGGGCTGAGCCGCCACCTGGGCGGCGTACGCCAGGAGGTCGTGGGCGACGTGCGCCGCCGTCGTCCAGCACGTCCATTCGAGGGAACCGGCCTTCACCCGCCGGTCCCGGCCGGTGTGCGGGGCCAGGGCCGACACCATTTCGGCTGCCGCCCGTTCGATGTCGGGGCCGGTCATCGGCCGCATCGTCCTGGTCTCCTGTTCGTTCTCCGCTCGTGAAATTCATTTCTGACACGCGCGGGAAGGTCGGCGGCGGCGTACTGCTCGCCCTCCTCGGAGCCGGGATCCCGGCCCTGGTCGGGGCGGCACTGCACAGCCATGTGGGCGAGCCCTACCAGGAAACCAGGCTCTACTTCGGCACCGAGCGCCCAGGGGGACGGGCTCCGGTCGCGGAGAAGGAGTTCATGCGGTTCCTGGACCGCGAGATCACCTCCGCCTTCCCCGAGGGGCTCACCCTCCAGGACGGGCACGGCCAGTGGCGCCGGGACGGCAAGGTCATCCGAGAGACCTCGTACGAGGTGGTGCTGCTGTACCCGGAGAAGGAGGCCGACGAGCGCAGCGCGCGCATCGAGCGGATCCGGCGGGCCTACGAGGACCAGTACCAGCAGGACTCCGTCGGGCGCTCCGACGACGAGGTGACCGCCGAGTTCTGAGGGCACCTCACCTCAGTTGCCCGCGACGTCCTTGACGGCCACCTCGACCGGGATCGAGCCCTCGATCAGCTCCAGGGTCAGGCCGGCCGTCGCCGGGGTCTCGATCAGCTCCGCCAGCACGGCCGCCACGTCGTCGCGCGGCACCGATCCGGGGCCCGTCCGCGCCTCCAGCCGCACCTGCCGCGTCCCGCGGTCGTCGGTCAGCGACCCGGGCCGCAGGACGGTCCACTCCAGGCCCAGCCGCGTCCGTACGTGGTCGTCCGCCGCGCCCTTCGCCCGCAGGTAGACGTCGAAGACGTCGTCGCCCTCGTGGTGCGCGTCCGCGCCCATCGAAGAGACCATCAGGAAGCGGCGTACCCGCGCCCGTTCGGCCGCATCCGCGAACAGCACCGCAGCGCCCCGGTCGACGGTGTCCTTGCGCCCGACACCGCTGCCGGGCCCCGCGCCTGCCGCGAACACCGCCACGTCCGCGCCCTGCAGGATGCCCGCCACATGCTCGACCGAAGCCGACTCCAGGTCGCAGAGCACCGGTTCGGTGCCCGTCTCCCGCAGGTCGTCGCCCTGCGCCGGGTCGCGGATGATGCCCGCGACCTCGTACCCGCGCGCGGCGAGCAGTTGCTCCAGCCGCAGCGCGATCTGACCGTGTCCACCCGCGATGACGATGCGCATGCCCCGACCGTACGACGAGCCGGGCGCCCCCGCCCGCGAAAGTGTCCACCGGCCGGCCGGCGAACGGTCAGGGACCAGGCTCCATACGCCCCTGCCGGGGCAGGTCCAGGGCCACCGCGACCGCCGAGTCGCAGTACTCCCGTACGGCACTCGTCCGGGCTACCACCCGGCCGCAGTGGATCACGATCCGGCTGTAGGCCAGGGACAGCACGCCCGAGATCCGGTCCCCCCGTACGGCGAGCAGATCCGCCGGGAACCCGGCCTCCACCCGGACCTCCGGCAGGCCCATGGCCTCCCGGGCGGCGCCGCTGACCGACGCGTAGGCATCCGCCGCCCGCAGCCCGCCCTGGGAGGCCAGCAGGTACGCGGCCTCCAGGGGGTCGCCGCGGCCGACCGGGTTCCCGGCGTCCCGCAGCGCCCCGCTGCCGGCCGCGACGCGGACCCCGGCGGCGCGCAGCAGCCGTACGGGCGCGGTGCGCAGACCGCGCCGTTCCAGGGCCGCGCAGTCGCCCTGGGGCAGGCAGGTGACCCGTACGCCGGCCGCGGCCAGCTGGTCGGCGGCCCGGTGCGCCACGTCCAGCGGGAGCCGCGACAGCCCGCCGCAGGGGCCGATCGTCACCCCCGGGCGCAGCCCGCCGGCCATTGCCGCGAGCCGGGCCAGGCGGCCGGGATCGTCACCGTCCGTGTGCAGGTCCACGGGGCAGCCGTGCTCGGCGGCAAGATCCAGGACGGCTTCGAGGAAGCCCGTCGGGTCGGGGTCCAGGTCCGGGCAGCCGCCGATGACGGAGGCGCCCATCTTCACGGCGTCCCGCAGCATGGCGAGCCCGTCCGCGCCGGCGAGACCGGTGAGCAGCCGGGGAACGGCCACGGTGGTCAGGTCGGTGAGTCCGCGCAGCGAGCGGCGGGCCTGGAGCACGGCCTCCAGGGGGCCGAGGCCGTGTACGTCGCCGATCCGGACATGGGATCGCATCGCCGTGGCGCCGTGCCCGAGCTGGAGCAGGGCGGCCTCGGTGGCCCGGCGCTGCACCTCGTCGGGGGTGTACGAGACGGGCCCCGCGCCGTCGGCGGTGAGGGCGGTGTCCCCGTGGGCGTGCGGCTCGGCGGGCGCGGGGAGCAGCAGGTAGCCGCTCAGGTCCACCCGGGAGAGCGCGGGGGCGGGGAGGCTGCCCGCGGTGCCGACGGCCTGGATCCGCCCGCCGCCGAGCCGGACGTCGACCGTACGGCCGTCCGTGAGGCGGGCCCCGGCGAGCAGGAGGGTGGTGGACTCGGCGGCGGCCGCGTTCCCGTTGCCGGTCGGGCGCTGCGGCCCGTGGCCGGCGCCCTCGCCGCGGCCGCCCGGCGGGAAGGGGGACGGCTGCTGCGGCTGGCTGTCGGACATCGCGCTCCTGCGGTGGCTCGGGCGGTTCCTGGGCCGTGTGGCCGCGGCCCGCGGCCCAAGATCACGCAGCGTGCTCAGAGCCTAGGGTGCGGGGCTCTCCGCTTCAGGGAGGAGCGCAATAGTCGTACCGGTGTGGTGCCACGCGCCGAGGCGCCCGCGTGCGCGCCCATCGGCCGCGCGCAGCCGGTCCGGCTCCATCCGCCCGACGCGCCCCGGACGCGCGGCCTCGTACGAGGCCGCCGGTACGGGCTGCTCGTACGGGCCGCTTCGTACGCGCCCGACGGGCCGCCGGGGGCGCCGGGTTTGTGAGCCCGGCCACAATCTGCCCTGAAAAAGGCTCCAAGGCCGCCCGGGGGCCGATCAAGAAAGCC
Source organism: Streptomyces sp. NPDC050448 (assembly GCF_040655295.1). Lineage (NCBI taxonomy): Bacteria > Bacillati > Actinomycetota > Actinomycetes > Kitasatosporales > Streptomycetaceae > Streptomyces > Streptomyces sp. NPDC050448. Next base: position 26,597 of record NZ_JBFAJR010000028.1, read on the forward strand.
TTGCCGACCCCCTCGGAGGCCAGTCCCCGCAAAGGATTTGGGCGATGGGCGGGCAACCGTGTAATGTCTTCATCGCTCGCCCCAATAGCTCAGTCGGTAGAGCGTCTCCATGGTAAGGAGAAGGTCTGCGGTTCGATTCCGCATTGGGGCTCTGGTGAGAGAGGTTCCCCACCCTCGGGTGGGGGGCTGATCACATCAAAGCGGCGTAGCTCAGTCGGTAGAGCAAGCGGCTCATAATCGCTGTGTCACCGGTTCAAGTCCGGTCGCCGCTACCCACAGTAGCCGATTGCGGGGTCGGTCTCCCGATCGGCTACTCTTTTATGCGTTCATCCGTCCCATAGTCCGTCAAGGAGCACTCACGTGGCTGCCACCGACGTCCGCCCGAAGATCACGCTGGCCTGCGTGGAGTGCAAGGAGCGGAACTACATCACCAAGAAGAACCGGCGTAACAACCCGGACCGTCTTGAGATGAAGAAGCACTGCCCGCGTTGCAACTCGCACACCGCGCACCGCGAGACCCGCTGACCCCAGCGAAGTCTCGGAATATAGGCACCGTCATGAGGTCGTCCCCTTCATTGGGGACGGCCTCGTGTCGTTTCCGTGATCGTCTTTTTCAAGCAGGAGGTAGGGAGCCATGGCGCTCGACCAGTCCTTCGTGGGGCGGAGCTACCCGTCCACCGATCCGTACGAGGTCGGCCGGGAGAAGATCCGCGAATTCGCGGTTGCGGTGGGTGACGTAAATCCCGTCTACACCGACCCCGAAGCCGCCAAGGCGTACGGCCACCTGGATGTGATCGCCCCGCCGACTTTTGTGTTTGCGATCACATTCGCGGCGGCGGGCCAGGTCGTGGAAGACCCGCAGCTGGGTCTGGACTACAGCCGCGTCGTGCACGGCGACCAGAAGTTCGCGTACTCGCGCCCCGTGCGTGCCGGTGACCGGCTCTCGGTGACCTCCACGATCGAGGCCGTGAAGTCGATGGCGGGCAACGACATCATCGACATCCGCGGCGAGGTCCACGACGAGACCGGCGAGCACGTGGTGACGGCGTGGACGAAGCTCGTCTCCCGCGCCCCCGAGGAGGCCTGAGATGACTGCGCAGATCAAGTACGCCGACGTCGAGGTCGGCACCGAGCTGCCGGCGGGGTCCTTCCCGGTGACGCGGGCCACGCTCGTGCAGTACGCGGGTGCCTCGGGTGACTTCAACCCGATCCACTGGAACGAGAAGTTCGCCAAGGAGGTCGGACTGCCGGACGTCATCGCGCACGGCATGTTCACGATGGCCGAGGCGATCCGCGTGGTCACCGACTGGGTCGGCGACCCGGGAGCGGTCGTGGAGTACGGCGTGCGATTCACGAAGCCGGTGGTCGTTCCGAACGACGATGCGGGTGCGGTGATCGAGGTCACGGCCAAGGTTGCGGCGAAGCTGGAGGACAACCGCGTGCGGGTTGACCTGACGGCGATGAGCGCGGGCCAGAAGGTCCTGGGCATGTCCCGGGCCCTGGTAACCCTGGCCTGACCCTCCCAGGCCCCCCACGCCCGAACCCGGGCCGGCCCGTTGCCGGGGGCCAACCCCTGGCCCCCCGCGCCTCGTACGCCGGCGGGGCTTGCCCGGGCCGGCCCTCGGCCCCCACGCCTGAACCGGGCCGGCCCGTTGCCGGGGGCCAACCCCTGGGCCCCCGCGCCTCGAACGCCGGCGGGGCTTGCCCGGGCCGGCCCTCGGCCCCCACGCCTGAACCCGGGCCGGCCGGTCGCCGGGAGCCGGCCCCCGAACCCCGTGCCTCAAACGCCAGCGGGGCTGGATTTTCCGGGCGGGGCCTGGATTTGCCTGGCGGGGGCCGTTGGGCTCGGCGGGGTACACCGCTCGTGGCTTTGTGGCGGGCTGGGTGGGGTGGGGACACTGCGGTGGTGAGCTCGAGGACGAGCGGTCACCGCCGAGACGCACCGGATGCCGCCGGGATCCGCGAGCCGAGACGAACCTCCGGAGGGGCCCCGCCCCGCCCCCGAAGCCGCCGAGCGGGCCGCCGCTCACCGTGGTGGTCCCGCCCCGTGACACCCAGCCCAGCGCAGCCCAGCCGGGCAGGCCACCGGCTCCGGGGGTCATGTCAGGTCCCCGCCCCGCTCCCGAAGCCGCCGAGCGGGCCGCCGCTCACCGCGGTGGTCCCGACCCGCGACACCAAACCCAGCCCAGCCGGGCAGGCCACCGGCCCCGGGGGCATGTCAGGTCCCCGCCCCTGCCTCGGGAGCTGCACCAGCCCCCGCCCGGCCATCGGGCGCCCACCCGGTCCTTCGGTGTCCCTTCCGGCGTGTGCACCGCCGGCCCCCTCGCCGCGCCGGGCCCGGCGCCCGCCGGACATCACCCGTCCCCGCCCCGCAGGGCTCCGCAGGGGTTGCAGAGTTAGTGATTAGCCACTAACTTAGAACGCATGGCAAGGATGAGCGCAGACGAGCGACGCGAGAGCGTCATCCGCGCGGCGATGCACGAGTTCGCCCGCGGCGGCTACTACGGGACCTCCACCGAGGCGATCGCCAAGCGCGTCGGGGTCTCGCAGCCGTACCTGTTCCGGCTCTTCCCCAACAAGCCGGCCATCTTCCTCGCCGCCGCCGAGCGCTGCCTGCGGGACACCCGCGAGGTCTTCGCCGCCGCCGCCGAGGGGCTGCAGGGCGAAGAGGCCACGCACGCCATGGCGGAGGCGTACGTCCGGCTCATCGCCGAGGACCCGGACAAGCTCCAGATGCAGCTCCAGATGTACGTCACCGTCGCCGCCGCCGAGGCCGCCGGTGACCACCAGCTCGGTGAGCTCGTCCGGAAGGGCTGGATGGACCTCTGGGACACCGTCCAGGCACCCCTCGGCGCCGATGTGAACGAGACCACGACCTTCATGGCGTACGGGATGCTGATCAACACGCTGGCCGCCATGGGCTTCCCGCCCGGGCATCGGGTCTGGGAGGGGCTGTACCCCTCCGCCCGGGTCAAGGGCCATCCGGAGGAGTGAGACCCGGCCCATCGGATCTCCGCATCTCCATGCGCGCGAAAGTTAGTCAGCAATAACTAACAAGTCCTCACGCTCAGCCTCACACCCAGCCTCACCCTCAGGGGGAAACGTGAACGGCATGCAAGACACACCAGGCTCCCCAAGCTCCCGAGACTCCGCCAGCGCCAGCGCCAGCGCCAGCGCCAGCGGCACCGCGCTCCGCGCCCCCGCCGTCTGGGCCCTCGTCCTCACCTCCGTCGCCGGCTTCATGGCCGCCCTCGACAACCTGGTCGTGACCACCGCCCTCCCCGCCATCCGCAAGGACCTCGGCGGAGCGCTGGAGGACCTGGAGTGGACGGTGAACGCGTACACGCTCACCTTCGCCGTCCTCCTGATGTTCGGCGCGGCCCTCGGCGACCGCTTCGGCCGGCGCCGGCTCTTCATGTCCGGCCTCGCGATATTCACCGGCGCCTCCGCCGTGGCCGCCCTCTCGCCCGGCATCAACGAACTCATCGCCGCCCGCGCCGTCCAGGGCGTCGGCGCCGCGGTCATGATGCCGCTCACGCTCACCCTGCTCACCGCCGCGGTCCCGCCCGCCCGCCGCGGCATGGCCCTCGGCATCTTCGGCGCCGTCGGCGGCCTCGCCGTCGCCAGCGGCCCGCTCATCGGCGGAACCCTCACCGAGCACGTCTCCTGGCAGTGGATCTTCTGGCTGAACGTCCCGCTCGGCCTGGCCCTGATCCCGCTCGCCCGCCTCAAGCTGGCCGAGTCCACCGTCCCGAACGCCCGCCTCGACGTGCCGGGCACGCTCCTCATCAGCGGCGGCCTCTTCGGCATCGTCTACGGACTCGTCAACGCCAACGCCCACGGCTGGACCAGCGCCCCGGTCCTCACCGGCCTGATCGCCGGCGCCGCGCTCGTCGGCGGATTCGTCCACCACGGCTTCCGCAACGCCAACCCGATACTGCCCATGCGCCTCTTCCTGGGCCGCGGCTTCCTCGGGATCAACATGGCCAGCCTCCTCATGTACCTGGGCATGTTCGGCTCGATCTTCCTGCTCAGCCAGTTCCTCCAGGGCGTCGCCGGCTACACGCCCACCCAGGCCGGCGTGCGCATGCTCCCCTGGACCGCCATGCCGATGATCGCGGCCCCGATCGCGGGCATCCTCTCCGACCGGATCGGCGGCCGCCCCGTCGTCGCCACCGGACTCGCGCTGCAGGCCCTCGGCCTCGGCTGGTTCGCGACGGTCCTGAGCACGGACGTCTCGTACGCCGCCCAGCTCCCCGCGCTGATCGTCAGCGGCATCGGCATGGGCCTGTTCTTCGCCCCCGCCTCCAACGTCCTGATGTCCACCGTGTCCCCCGCCGACCAGGGCAAGGCCTCCGGCGCCAACAACGCCCTGCGCGAGGTCGGCGGCGCCCTCGGTGTCGCGGTCCTGGCCTCGGTCTTCTCCGCCCAGGGCGGCTACGAGTCCCCGCAGGCCTTCACCGACGGGACCGTGCCCGCGCTGTGGATCGGCGCCGTCGCGGTGGCCGTGGCAGCCGCCTTCGCCCTCCTGGTCCCGGGCAAGCGAGCCCTCCAGAGCCCCGCCCCCGTCGTCGCCGGGAACACATCCGCGACCCCCGACAAGGTCCCCGCCACGCGCTGAACGGCCCGCCGCCCACCCCTCCCGCAAAGGAGTGCACGCCATGCCCGACATCCCCTGGTACACGCCCACCGCGCCCGCTCCCGGCGCCGAGGTCTACGTCATGGCCTCCCGGTTCGAGACCGAGAGCCTCGCCGGCGCCTTCCGGTTCTTCCTCAGGGCGCCCGGCATCGTCCGCCAGATCCGCTCGGCCCCCGGCGCGCACGGCGTCGCCCTCCGGGCCCGGGTCTTCAGCCGGACCTTCCTGACCCTCTCCGCCTGGGAGGACCGAGACGCGCTGTACCGCTTCGCCCGCAGCGAGCCGCACCGGTCCAGCTCCCGCGCCGCCGCCGCGTTCATGCGGCAATCGGCCTTCACGTTCTGGACCGCTCCGGCCGCCGGGCTCCCGGTCACCTGGGCCGAGGCCGAGCGCCGGCTGGCCGAACAGGAAGCCCGCTCGTGACGTACGGTCCGTGGCCCCGCAGGGGTGCGAGGGGTACGGACCGTACTCTTGTCCGCGTGCAGGAACTCCACGACGCCCCCCTCGCCCCCCTGACCACCTTCCGCCTCGGTGGCCCCGCCACCCGTCTGGTCACCGCGACCACCGACGCCGAAGTGGTCGACGCCGTCCGTGCCGCGGACGAGAGCGGCACCCCGCTCCTCGTCATCGGCGGCGGAAGCAACCTGGTCATCGGTGACCGTGGCTTCGAGGGCACCGCCCTGCGCATCGCGACCACCGGCTTCCATCTCGACGGCACCACCCTGGAGCTCGCCGCCGGCGAGAACTGGAGCGACGCCGTCGCCCGTACCGTCGAAGCGGGCCTGGCCGGCATCGAGTGCCTCGCCGGAATCCCCGGCTCCGCCGGTGCCACCCCGATCCAGAACGTCGGGGCGTACGGCCAGGAGGTCTGCGACACCATCACCGAGGTCGTCGCGTACGACCGCACCCGGCGCGAAACGGTCACGCTGACCGCCGCCGAGTGCGCGTTCTCGTACCGCAACAGCCTCTTCAAGCACCAGCCCGAGCGGTACGTCGTCCTCCGCGTCCGCTTCGCCCTGGAGGACGCGGGCGGCCTGTCCGCGCCGATCAAGTACCCGGAGACCGCCCGCGCCCTCGGCGTCGGGGCCGGCGACCGGGTCCCGGCCGCCGCCGCCCGCGAGACCGTGCTGCGCCTGCGCGCGGGCAAGGGCATGGTCCTCGACCCCGCCGACCACGACACCTGGTCCGCCGGGTCCTTCTTCCACAACCCGATCCTGAGCGACGAGGCGTACGCCGCCTTCCTCGCCCGCGTCCAGGACCGGCTCGGCCCCGAGACCGCCCCGCCCGCGTACCCTGCCGGCGACGGCCGTACGAAGACCAGCGCGGCCTGGCTGATCGACAAGGCCGGCTTCACCAAGGGCTACGGCACCGGACCGGCCCGCATCTCGACCAAGCACACCCTCGCGCTGACGAACCGCGGCGAGGCCACCACCGAGGACCTCCTCGCCCTGGCCCGCGAGGTCGTCGCGGGCGTCCACGCGGCCTTCGGCGTCACCCTGGTCAACGAACCGGTGACGGTCGGCGTCAGCATCTGAGGAGTCCCGGCCGCCATGCTCTGTCCACTGCACGGGGCCGGTACGGACCCCACCCGCCTGGTGGGACGCACGATCAGCAGGATCGTCGCGTCCTGGCACGTCTACGAGGGCGAACGCTCCGAGGCGCCGCTCGACGTCTGGCTGATCGACAGCGAGGGCGAGTCCACCAGGATCAGCACCGGGTCCGACTGGTGCCTCATCGTGGAATCCGCGCCGCCCCACGAGCCGTACGACATGGGGGAGTGGGGCCGGATCGAGGTCGGCGAGGACCTGGGCGACCACCCCTTCCTGCGGCACCTCGGGGACACGGTGGCGACCGTGGCCGAGTTCGCGGTGCCGGAGACCGGGCGCACGCAGCTGGAGATCGGCTTCCCCGACGGCGACCGGGTACGGGCCGACTGCTGGCAGGGCGACCTGCGGCTCACGCGCTGACAGCCCTCAGGAAGCCAGCCAGTGGTCGATCCCGGCCAGCAGCTTGTCCTGTACGTCCCCCGGCGCCGCCGAACCGCGCACCGACTGCCGGGCCAGCTCGGCGAGCTCCGCGTCCGTGAAGGCGTGGTGGCGGCGGGCGATCTCGTACTGCGCCGCCAGCCGGGACCCGAATAGCAGCGGGTCGTCCGCGCCCAGCGCCATCGGCACCCCGGCCTCGAAGAAGGTGCGCAGCGGGACGTCCTCGGGCCGCTCGTAGACCCCGAGGGCGACGTTCGACGCGGGGCAGACCTCGCAGGTGATCTGCCGGTCGGCGAGCCGTTTGAGCAGCCGGGGGTCCTCGGCGGCCCGTACGCCGTGGCCGATGCGGGAGGCGTGCAGATCGTCCAGGCAGTCCCGGACGGAGGCGGGTCCGGTGAGCTCGCCGCCGTGCGGGGCCGCGAGCAGGCCGCCCTCGCGGGCGATGGCGAAGGCCCGGTCGAAGTCGCGGGCCATGCCGCGCCGCTCGTCGTTGGAGAGCCCGAAGCCGACGATGCCGCGGTCGGCGTAGCGGACGGCGAGCCGGGCCAGGGTGCGGGCGTCGAGGGGGTGCTTCATGCGGTTCGCGGCGATGAGGACCCGCATGCCGAGCCCGGTCTCGCGGGACGCCGCGTCGACGGCGTCCAGGATGATCTCGACGGCCGGGATCATGCCGCCGAGCAGGGGGGCGTAGGAGGTGGGATCCACCTGGATCTCCAGCCAGCCGCTGCCGTCCCGTACGTCCTCCTCGGCAGCCTCGCGGACGAGGCGCCGGATGTCCTCGGGCTCGCGCAGGCAGGAGCGGGCGGCGTCGTAGAGGCGCTGGAAGCGGAACCAGCCGCGCTCGTCGGTGGCGCGGAGCTTGGGCGGCTCCCCGGCGGTCAGCGCATCGGGAAGGCGCACGCCGTACTTGTCGGCGAGCTCGAGGAGGGTCGACGGTCGCATCGACCCGGTGAAGTGCAGGTGGAGGTGGGCTTTCGGCAGAAGCGTGAGATCGCGTACGTGCTCCATCTGGTGATCCTGCCGTACCGCTGCGCTCTGCGGGAGGGGGTTTTCCCTTTTGGGGGCTTGCCCGAACGTGCGCGCGGGGCCGGGGGCCGGGGCGGGCCGCTGCGCGGGGCCTCCCGGGCTCCGCCCGGACCCGCGCCTCAAACGCCGGCGGGGCTGGGTTTGGCTCCGGCCTCAAACGCCGGCGGGGCTGGGTTTGGTTCCGGGCCTCAAACGCCGGCGGGGCTGGGTTTGGTTCCGGGCCTCAAGCGTCGGCGGGGCCGGGTTTGGTTCCGGGCCTCAAGCGTCGGCGGGGCCGGGTTTGGTTCCGGGCCTCAAGCGTCGGCGGGGCCGGGTTTGGTTCCGGGCCTCAAACGCCGGCGGGGCCGGGCGGCCCCCACGCGGCGCCGGGGCCGGATATGCCGGAGCGGCGCCACCCCCGGCGGGGTGGCGCCGCTCCGTGCCCGCGGAAACCGCCGGAGGCCTACGCCTTGGCCTCGGCCAGCAGCTTCTGGATGCGGGACACGCCCTCGACCAGGTCCTCGTCGCCCAGGGCGTACGAGAGGCGCAGGTAGCCGGGGGTGCCGAAGGCTTCGCCCGGGACGACCGCGACCTCGACCTCGTCGAGGATCAGGGCCGCGAGCTCGACCGAGGTCTGCGGGCGCCTGCCGCGGATCTCCTTGCCGAGCAGGTCCTTGACCGCGGGGTAGACGTAGAACGCGCCCTCGGGGGTCGGGCAGACGACGCCGTCGATCTCGTTCAGCATCCGCACCATCGTCTGGCGGCGGCGGTCGAAGGCGGTGCGCATCTCGTGGACGGCGTCCAGGTTGCCGGAGACGGCGGCGAGCGCCGCGACCTGGGCCACGTTGGAGACGTTGGAGGTGGCGTGCGACTGCAGGTTGGTCGCGGCCTTCACGACGTCGCGGGGGCCGATGATCCAGCCCACGCGCCAGCCGGTCATCGCGTACGTCTTGGCGACGCCGTTGACGACGATGCACTTGTCGGCCAGCTCGGGGACGATCGCCGGGAGGGAGACGAACTTCGCGTCGCCGTAGACGAGGTGCTCGTAGATCTCGTCCGTCAGGACCCACAGGCCCTTCTCCGCGGCCCAGCGGCCGATGGCCTCCGCGTCGGCCTCGGAGTACACGGCGCCGGTCGGGTTCGACGGGGAGACGAACAGGACGACCTTGGTGCGCTCGGTGCGGGCGGCCTCGAGCTGCTCGACGGACACGCGGTAGCCGGTGGTCTCGTCGGCGACGACCTCGACCGGGACACCGCCGGCGAGGCGGATCGACTCGGGGTAGGTGGTCCAGTACGGAGCCGGGACGATGACCTCGTCACCCGGGTCCAGGATGGCGGCGAACGCCTCGTAGATCGCCTGCTTGCCGCCGTTGGTCACCAGGACCTGCGACGCGTCGACCTCGTAGCCGGAGTCGCGCAGCGTCTTCGCGGCGATGGCGGCCTTCAGCTCGGGCAGGCCCCCGGCCGGCGTGTAGCGGTGGTACTTCGGGTTGCGGCAGGCCTCGACCGCCGCCTCGACGATGTAGTCCGGGGTCGGGAAGTCGGGCTCGCCCGCACCGAAGCCGATGACCGGGCGCCCGGCGGCCTTGAGGGCCTTGGCCTTGGCGTCCACGGCGAGGGTGGCGGACTCGGAAATGGCGCCGATACGGGCGGACACCCGGCGCTCGGAGGAAGGCGTTGCAGAGGTCATGCCGCCAATCGTCCCAGACGCCCCAGAGGCGCCGCACACCGTTTCAGTCATCGGACGGACCAGCCGAAAATGCGCTCTGTTCGACGTCAGGGCCCGGACCACGTACACTCACCTGTCGTTGGACCCCGCCGATCACTCCAGAGCGTGAGCACTCCGTGCACTCGCTTGGATGCGGTAGGTTGGGGGACGCAAAGGGTCGTAGCTCAATTGGTAGAGCACTGGTCTCCAAAACCAGCGGTTGGGGGTTCGAGTCCCTCCGGCCCTGCTCCACACTCCTTCTCGGATGTGTGCGCAGGTACGTACTTCGATGCAACGCCGTGCGGCGCAACCGGGCGCGGCTACGGCCACGACCCGGATTCAGGTGAGAGACGTGACGGACGCCCTGGGCTCCATCGACATGCCTGACGCCGAGGACGACACCCGCGAGAAGAAGGCCCGCAAGGGCGGTAAGCGCGGGAAGAAGGGTCCTCTGGGCCGGCTTGCGCTGTTCTACCGCCAGATCGTCGCGGAGCTCCGCAAGGTCGTCTGGCCGACGCGCAACCAGCTCACGACGTACACCTCCGTGGTGATTGTCTTCGTCGTCATCATGATCGGTCTGGTGACCGTGATTGACTATGGACTCCAGGAAGCCATCAAGTTCGTCTTCGGCTGATCCCCGCGGAGGGCGGCGCCTTGATGGGTGCCGCCCGTTTTCGCATGTTCGACCACCTTTTGTATCCAGGAAGAAGCAGCCACCGTGTCTGACCCGAACCTGAACGCGAGCCCCGACTCCGTCGAGTCCGTCGAGGACGCGCTCGACATCGTCGAGGCGGCAGACGCTGTGGACCCCGACGAGGCCGAGCTCGCCGACGCCGAGGCGGGTGTCGCCGCCGAAGAGGCCGCGCTGCACGTCGAGGACGAGGCTGACGAGGTCGCGGACGACGAAGAGGCCGACGAGGACGCCGCCGTCGCCGAGGCCGGCGACGTCGCGGACGAGGCCGAGCCCACCGAGGACGCTGCGGACGCGGAAGAGGCCGAGGAGGCCGCCGTCGCCGAGCCCGTCGAGCCCGTCGACCCCGTCCAGGCCCTGCGCGACGAGCTGCGCCTCCTGCCCGGCGAGTGGTACGTGATCCACACCTACGCGGGCTACGAGAAGCGCGTGAAGGCCAACCTGGAGCAGCGCGCCGTCTCGCTGAACGTCGAGGAGTTCATCTACCAGGCCGAGGTGCCCGAGGAAGAGATCGTCCAGATCAAGAACGGCGAGCGCAAGAACGTCCGGCAGAACAAGCTGCCCGGTTACGTTCTCGTCCGCATGGATCTGACGAACGAGTCCTGGGGCGTCGTCCGCAACACGCCCGGTGTCACCGGCTTCGTCGGCAACGCGTACGACCCGTACCCGCTGACCCTGGACGAGATCGTCAAGATGCTCGCCCCGGAGGCGCAGGAGAAGGCCGCCAAGGCCGCCGCGGAAGAGGCCGGCCTGCCCGCGCCCGCCGTCAAGCGCACCATCGAGGTCCTGGACTTCGAGGTCGGCGACTCGGTCACGGTCACCGACGGCCCGTTCGCGACGCTGCAGGCGACCATCAACGAGATCAACCCCGACTCGAAGAAGGTCAAGGGCCTCGTCGAGATCTTCGGTCGCGAGACTCCGGTCGAGCTCAGCTTCGACCAGATCCAGAAGAACTGATCTTCTGAGACAACGCTTCCGGACAGGTCAGATCGCCCCGCAAAGGGCGGTCTGACCTGCTCGGTTTTTAGCCCCGCTCCGATACCCGTTATTGTGGTGCGGTATGCCTCCATCCGGATGACCGGATTGGCGGCGAAAAACTCTCACTAGGACCCGGAGAGAGCAATGCCTCCCAAGAAGAAGAAGATCACGGGGCTCATCAAGCTCCAGATCAAGGCCGGTGCGGCCAACCCGGCTCCGCCGGTCGGCCCCGCGCTCGGTCAGCACGGCGTCAACATCATGGAGTTCTGCAAGGCCTACAACGCCGCGACCGAGTCGCAGCGTGGCATGGTCGTGCCGGTGGAGATCACGGTCTACGACGACCGTTCCTTCACCTTCATCACCAAGACCCCGCCGGCCGCGCGCCTCATCCTGAAGGCCGCGGGCATCGAGAAGGGCTCCGGCGAGCCGCACAAGACCAAGGTCGCCAAGCTCACCGGCGCCCAGGTCCGCGAGATCGCCGAGCTGAAGATGCCCGACCTGAACGCCAACGACGTCGACGCCGCGATGAAGATCATCGCCGGCACCGCGCGCTCGATGGGCGTCACGGTCGAAGGCTGATCCAGCCACCCCCCAGCACCACCAGTGGTAGGACCAAGCGCTGGTCCGCACCACGACTCCATGCCTGAAGCCAAAACACAGGAGCAGAAGTGAAGCGCAGCAAGACTCTCCGCGCTGCGGACGCCAAGGTCGACCGGGAGAAGCTGTACGCCCCGCTCGAGGCCGTCCGTCTCGCCAAGGAGACCTCCGCGACCAAGTTCGACAGCACCGTCGAGGTCGCCTTCCGCCTGGGTGTCGACCCGCGCAAGGCCGACCAGATGGTGCGTGGCACCGTGAACCTCCCGCACGGCACCGGCAAGACCGCCCGGGTCCTGGTCTTCGCGACCGGTGACCGTGCTGCGGCCGCGGAAGCCGCCGGCGCCGACATCGTCGGCGACGACGAGCTGATCAACGAGATCGCCAAGGGCAACCGCCTGAACGAGTTCGACGCCGTTGTGGCCACCCCGGACCTCATGGGCAAGGTCGGCCGCCTCGGCCGCGTGCTCGGTCCCCGTGGCCTCATGCCGAACCCGAAGACCGGCACCGTCACGATGGACGTCGTGAAGGCTGTCACCGAGATCAAGGGTGGCAAGATCGAGTTCCGCGTCGACAAGCACTCGAACCTGCACTTCATCATCGGCAAGGTCTCCTTCTCCGATGAGCAGCTGGTCGAGAACTACGGCGCGGCCCTGGACGAGATCCTTCGTCTGAAGCCGTCCGCCGCGAAGGGCCGCTACATCAAGAAGGCCGCCCTGAGCACCACGATGGGCCCCGGCATCCAGCTGGACTCGAACCGCACCCGGAACCTCCTCGTCGAGGAAGACCCGGCCGCTGTCTGAGCCCCACGCTGAGCCTCCGGCTCACCTGAGTGGCTGAACGGGCCCCTCGCCCCCTTCACAGGGCGGCGAGGGGCCCGTTTCTCGTTTTCGGACGGCCGTACTCGCGCGTAGGGTCGGATCAAGATCCACGCATGGGGGGAAGCAACACGATGAACCAGGCTGTCTGGATACGGACGGGTGCCGCCCTGGCGGGTGCCGCACTGCTCGTGGGGGGTCTCACGGCCTGCGGCGCCGACGGGGGCACGGGGAAGGACAAGCAGGCCGACGGGGGCCACGGGGGCGCCGACCACGCCCAGAAGCCCACCGAAGCGGTCAAGGCGTCCTACAAGAAGACGGTGGCGGCCAAGTTCGCCAAAGCCTCCGTCTCGACCGTGGAGGCGGACGGCGCGGCCCGCGAGGAGACCGGGGTCAAGGGCTGGTACCCGTACAGCATGGACACCACGAGCGCCGGGAAGCGCTCGATCATGATCGGTGACACCGTCTACTCGCCGGTCGAGAAGGACAAGAACGGCGGCAAGCCGTGGATGAAGCTCGAGCTGGGCACCCCGGACAAGCCCGGCGTCCGGCTGAACGACAACCCGGTCGAGTACCTGGCGATGCTGCTGGACCAGGAGAACCTCAAGCACGTCGGGGCCGAGCAGACCGACGGCGCCGACGCCCAGCACTACCAGGGCACCTTCACCCTGGACGAGCTGCTCCAGAGCGACTCCAAGAGCAGGCTCCTCGAGGACAAGCAGCGCCAGGCACTGTACGACGCCCTGAAGAAGGCCAAGGTCAAGACCTACGCCTTCGACCTGTGGATCGACAAGGCGGGCTTCCCGGTCCGGGTGGACTCCGTACTGACGGACGAGAAGGGCCCGGCGAAGACCACGGCCAAGTTCTCCGACTTCGGCAAGGCGGCGCCGGTCGAGGCGCCGCCGGCGGACCAGGTCTCCGACTTCGGCGACGTGCAGAAGGAGACCGACCGCAAGCTGAAGGAGGCCCAGGCCACGCTGGACGGCCTCGGCCACTGACCGATTTGCCTGACCGGTGCCGGGTCACGTAGTCTTCCCCAGAAGCCAAAGACCGCTGGTCGTTGCCGTGCCCGCAAGGGAACGGCGGCCGAAGGATCCGCCAATTGCGGACGTCCTGCGCAGGTGACTGTGGAATGTTCCCGGAATTTTATTCCGGTTGAGCTACGCCCTGGCGCCTGCGCCGGGGCGTTTCGTATGTCAGCCCCTTCTGAGCGGTCCTCATCACCCGGAAGGAGGCCGACGCACTATGCCGACGCCCAACAAGGCTGCCGCGGTAGCCGAGCTCACGGACGCGTTCCAGAGCTCGAACGCCGCCGTGCTGACCGAGTACCGGGGTCTCACCGTCGCGCAGCTCAAGACGCTGCGTCGTTCTCTCGGTGAGAACGCCCAGTACGCCGTGGTGAAGAACACGCTGACCAAGATTGCGGCCAACCAGGCCGGGATCACCGCGCTGGACGAGCACTTCGCTGGTCCGACCGCGGTCGCCTTCATCACCGGTGACCCGGTGGAGTCGGCGAAGAGCCTGCGTGACTTCGCCAAGGACAACCCGAACCTCATCATCAAGGCGGGTGTCCTTGATGGTAAGGCGCTCACCGCCGATGAGATCAAGAAGCTTGCGGACCTCGAGTCCCGCGAGGTTCTGCTCAGCAAGCTGGCCGGCGCGTTCAAGGGCAAGCAGTCTCAGGCTGCCTCGCTCTTCCAGGCGCTGCCGTCGAAGTTCGTCCGCACCGCGGAAGCGCTTCGCGTCAAGCTCGCCGAGCAGGGCGGTGCCGAGTAATTCGGCTCGCGCACTGATCCACGCCGCCTAGTGCGTGGGTCGTAGCGGGCCGTTACGCCCGCCTCTATATACATCCGGCACCTGCCGAATTAGTGGAAGGATCGCCCATCATGGCGAAGCTCTCTCAGGACGACCTCCTCGCCCAGTTCGAGGAGATGACCCTCATCGAGCTCTCCGAGTTCGTTAAGGCGTTCGAGGACAAGTTCGACGTCACCGCCGCCGCGGCCGTCGCCGCCGGCCCCGCCGGCCCGGCCGTCGTTGCCGAGGCCGCCGAGGAGCAGGACGAGTTCGACGTCATCCTCACCGGTGCCGGCGACAAGAAGATCCAGGTCATCAAGGTCGTGCGTGAGCTGACCTCCCTGGGCCTGAAGGAGGCCAAGGACCTCGTGGACGGCGCCCCGAAGCCGGTCCTCGAGAAGGTCGCCAAGGAGGCCGCGGAGAAGGCTGCCGAGGCCCTCAAGGGTGCCGGTGCGGCCGTCGAGGTCAAGTAACACCTCTGGGGCCTCCTGAGGCCCCAACCGAGGGCGATCACCCGTAAGGGTGGTCGCCCTTTGGCGTACCCGCAGTGCCTGACTTGCCCTGGTCTCGTTGGGGAGTAGGGTGATCATCGTTGCCCCGCGGCCGGGTCCGGAGCTGATCCGCACGGAGCAGGGGGCCTTGACGAACGGCACGCGGCGCGCAATTCTCAGACCCGTTGCGGGAACGGTCCGCTCGATCAGGGATCCGAGGCACGGATCGCGGATCCGAGGCATGGATCGGCTACGAAGAGGGCAGTACTGATACGCGCTCTGTGTACGAGAGCCGCAGTGCTGGACGCAGGGTTGCAGGGTTGGTTTCAACGACATGGGGAAGGCCTGTTGCCGGTTTCCGGAAACCTGGTCTGGACATCAGTGAGCCAAGTGGCTACACTGACCCTTTGCGCTGCCTGTTAGCTGCCCCCTGCCCGTCGCCAGGGGCATGCCCACGCTCGAGCACACTTGATTGATACGCCCTGACCTGGCCTTTTCGGGCCAGATCAGGGGGGCCGTCTTCTGTGTCAGCTGGGACCGGTACGCGCGTAGTGAGTCCGAGCCCTCGGAAGGACCCCCTCTTGGCCGCCTCGCGCAACGCCTCGACCAATACGAACACCGGTGCCAGCACCGCCCCGCTGCGCATCTCCTTTGCAAAGATCAAGGAGCCCCTCGAGGTTCCGAACCTCCTGGCGCTGCAAACCGAGAGCTTTGACTGGCTGCTCGGCAATGCAGCCTGGAAGTCTCGCGTCGAGTCGGCGCTCGAGAGTGGACAGGACGTCCCCACCAAGTCCGGTCTGGAAGAGATCTTCGAGGAGATCTCGCCGATCGAGGACTTCTCCGGTTCCATGTCGCTGACGTTCCGCGACCACCGGTTCGAGCCGGCGAAGAACTCCGTCGACGAGTGCAAGGAGCGCGACTTCACGTACGCGGCGCCGCTCTTCGTCACGGCCGAGTTCACGAACAACGAGACCGGTGAGATCAAGTCTCAGACGGTCTTCATGGGCGACTTCCCGCTCATGACCAACAAGGGCACCTTCGTCATCAACGGCACCGAGCGTGTCGTCGTGTCGCAGCTTGTCCGTTCCCCCGGTGTCTACTTCGACTCCTCCATCGACAAGACGTCCGACAAGGACATCTTCTCCGCCAAGATCATCCCGTCCCGGGGTGCCTGGCTGGAGATGGAGATCGACAAGCGCGACATGGTCGGCGTCCGCATCGACCGCAAGCGCAAGCAGTCCGTCACCGTCCTCCTGAAGGCTCTCGGCTGGACCACCGAGCAGATCCTCGAGGAGTTCGGCGAGTACGAGTCCATGCGCGCCACCCTGGAGAAGGACCACACCCAGGGCCAGGACGACGCGCTGCTCGACATCTACCGCAAGCTGCGCCCGGGCGAGCCGCCGACCCGCGAGGCCGCTCAGACGCTGCTCGAGAACCTCTACTTCAACCCGAAGCGCTACGACCTCGCCAAGGTCGGCCGCTACAAGGTGAACAAGAAGCTCGGCGCCGACGAGCCGCTCGACGCCGGTGTGCTCACCACCGACGACGTCATCGCGACGATCAAGTACCTGGTGAAGCTGCACGCCGGGGAGACCGAGACGGTCGGCGAGTCGGGCCGGGAGATCGTCGTCGAGACCGACGACATCGACCACTTCGGCAACCGTCGTATCCGCAACGTCGGCGAGCTCATCCAGAACCAGGTCCGTACGGGTCTCGCCCGTATGGAGCGCGTCGTGCGCGAGCGCATGACCACCCAGGACGTCGAGGCGATCACGCCGCAGACCCTGATCAACATCCGGCCGGTCGTCGCCTCCATCAAGGAGTTCTTCGGCACCAGCCAGCTGTCGCAGTTCATGGACCAGAACAACCCGCTGTCGGGTCTGACGCACAAGCGTCGTCTCAACGCCCTCGGCCCGGGTGGTCTCTCCCGTGAGCGGGCCGGCTTCGAGGTCCGTGACGTGCACCCGTCGCACTACGGCCGCATGTGCCCGATCGAGACGCCGGAAGGCCCGAACATCGGTCTGATCGGCTCGCTGGCCTCCTACGGCCGGATCAACCCGTTCGGCTTCATCGAGACCCCGTACCGCAAGGTCGTCGAGGGTGTCGTCACCGACGAGGTCGACTACCTCACGGCCGACGAGGAAGACCGCTTCGTCATCGCCCAGGCGAACGCCGCCCTGAACGATGAGATGCGCTTCACCGAGAACCGCGTCCTGGTCCGCCGCCGTGGTGGCGAGATCGACTACATCGCCGGCGGCGACGTCGACTACATGGACGTCTCCCCGCGCCAGATGGTGTCCGTCGCGACCGCGATGATCCCCTTCCTGGAGCACGACGACGCCAACCGTGCCCTCATGGGCGCGAACATGATGCGCCAGGCCGTTCCGCTCATCAAGGCGGAGGCCCCGCTCGTCGGCACCGGCATGGAGTACCGCTGTGCGGTCGACGCCGGTGACTCGATCCGTGCGGAGAAGGACGGTGTCGTCCAGGAGGTCTCGGCCGACTACATCACCGTCGCCAACGACGACGGCACGTACACCACGTACCGCGTCGCCAAGTTCTCCCGCTCGAACCAGGGCACCTCGGTCAACCAGAAGGTCATCGTCAACGAGGGTGACCGGATCGTCGAGTCCCAGGTCCTCGCCGACGGTCCCGCGACCGAAGAGGGCGAAATGGCCCTCGGCAAGAACCTGCTCGTCGCGTTCATGCCGTGGGAAGGTCACAACTACGAGGACGCGATCATCCTGTCGCAGCGCCTCGTGCAGGACGACGTCCTCTCCTCGATCCACATCGAGGAGCACGAGGTCGACGCCCGTGACACCAAGCTGGGCCCCGAGGAGATCACCCGGGACATCCCGAACGTCTCCGAGGAGGTCCTCGCCGACCTCGACGAGCGCGGCATCATCCGCATCGGTGCGGACGTCGTCGCCGGCGACATCCTGGTCGGCAAGGTCACGCCCAAGGGTGAGACCGAGCTGACCCCGGAGGAGCGCCTGCTCCGCGCGATCTTCGGTGAGAAGGCCCGCGAGGTGCGTGACACCTCGCTCAAGGTGCCTCACGGTGAGATCGGCAAGGTCATCGGTGTCCGCGTCTTCGACCGCGAGGAGGGCGACGAGCTTCCTCCGGGCGTGAACCAGCTGGTCCGCGTCTACGTCGCCCAGAAGCGCAAGATCACCGACGGTGACAAGCTCGCCGGCCGCCACGGCAACAAGGGTGTCATCTCCAAGATCCTTCCGATCGAGGACATGCCCTTCCTCGAGGACGGCACCCCGGTCGACATCATCCTGAACCCGCTGGGTGTCCCGTCCCGAATGAACCCGGGACAGGTCCTGGAGATCCACCTCGGCTGGCTCGCCAGCCGCGGCTGGGACGTCTCCGGCCTCGCGGAGGACTGGGCCGAGCGTCTGAAGGTCATCGGCGCCGACCATGTCGAGCCCGGTACCAACGTCGCCACCCCCGTGTTCGACGGCGCCCGCGAGGACGAGCTCGCCGGCCTGTTCGAGCACACCATCCCGAACCGCGACGGTGACCGCCTGGTCCTCCCGTCCGGCAAGGCGCGCCTGTTCGACGGCCGCTCCGGCGAGCCGTTCCCGGACCCGATCTCGATCGGGTACATGTACATCCTCAAGCTCCACCACCTGGTCGACGACAAGCTCCACGCGCGGTCGACCGGTCCGTACTCGATGATCACGCAGCAGCCGCTGGGTGGTAAGGCGCAGTTCGGTGGCCAGCGCTTCGGTGAGATGGAGGTGTGGGCGCTCGAGGCTTATGGCGCCGCTTACGCCCTCCAGGAGCTGCTGACCATCAAGTCCGACGACGTCACCGGCCGCGTGAAGGTCTACGAGGCCATCGTCAAGGGCGAGAACATCCCCGAGCCGGGCATTCCCGAGTCCTTCAAGGTGCTCATCAAGGAAATGCAGTCGCTCTGCCTCAACGTGGAGGTGCTGTCCTCGGACGGCATGTCCATCGAGATGCGCGACACCGACGAGGACGTCTTCCGCGCGGCGGAGGAGCTCGGTATCGACCTGTCCCGGCGCGAGCCGAGCAGCGTCGAAGAGGTCTGACGGGCCTGACGGGGGGCTCGCTCAAGAGCCCCCCGTCATCCCCGGGACCGTTCAGACCATGATTGAGACTCGACCCCGAAAGAGGGATTGACGCACAGTGCTCGACGTCAACTTCTTCGACGAGCTGCGGATCGGCCTTGCCACCGCGGACGACATCCGAACCTGGTCGCACGGCGAGGTCAAGAAGCCGGAGACCATCAACTACCGCACCCTCAAGCCCGAGAAGGACGGACTCTTCTGCGAGAAGATCTTCGGTCCTACCCGGGACTGGGAGTGCTACTGCGGCAAGTACAAGCGTGTCCGCTTCAAGGGCATCATCTGTGAGCGCTGTGGCGTCGAAGTCACGCGCGCCAAGGTGCGTCGTGAGCGGATGGGCCACATCGAGCTTGCCGCTCCCGTCACCCACATCTGGTACTTCAAGGGCGTCCCGTCGCGCCTTGGCTACCTGCTGGACCTCGCGCCGAAGGACCTCGAGAAGGTCATCTACTTCGCCGCGTACATGATCACGTTCGTGGACGACGAGCGCCGCACCCGCGACCTCCCGTCGCTGGAGGCGCACGTCTCCGTCGAGCGCCAGCAGATCGAGAACCGCCGTGACGCGGACCTCGAAGGCCGTGCCAAGAAGCTCGAGACCGACCTGGCCGAGCTCGAGGCCGAGGGCGCGAAGGCCGACGTACGCCGCAAGGTGCGCGAAGGCGCCGAGCGCGAGATGAAGCAGCTCCGTGACCGCGCCCAGCGCGAGATCGACCGCCTCGACGAGGTCTGGGCGCGCTTCAAGAACCTCAAGGTCCAGGACCTCGAGGGCGACGAGCTGCTCTACCGCGAGCTGCGCGACCGCTTCGGTACGTACTTCGACGGTTGCATGGGTGCCGCGGCGCTGCAGAAGCGCCTGGAGTCCTTCGACCTCGAGGAGGAGGCCGAGCGCCTCCGCGAGATCATCCGTACCGGCAAGGGCCAGAAGAAGACCCGTGCGCTCAAGCGCCTCAAGGTCGTCTCCGCGTTCCTGCAGACCAGCAACAAGCCCAAGGGCATGGTTCTGGACTGCGTGCCGGTCATCCCGCCGGACCTGCGTCCGATGGTGCAGCTGGACGGTGGCCGCTTCGCGACCTCCGACCTGAACGACCTGTACCGCCGCGTGATCAACCGCAACAACCGTCTGAAGCGCCTTCTCGACCTCGGTGCCCCCGAGATCATCGTGAACAACGAGAAGCGCATGCTCCAGGAGGCGGTCGACGCCCTCTTCGACAACGGCCGTCGCGGTCGCCCGGTCACGGGCCCCGGCAACCGTCCGCTGAAGTCCCTGAGCGACATGCTCAAGGGCAAGCAGGGTCGATTCCGCCAGAACCTTCTCGGCAAGCGCGTGGACTACTCCGCGCGTTCCGTGATCGTCGTCGGTCCGCAGCTGAAGCTGCACCAGTGTGGTCTGCCCAAGGCCATGGCGCTGGAGCTCTTCAAGCCGTTCGTGATGAAGCGCCTGGTCGACCTGAACCACGCGCAGAACATCAAGTCGGCGAAGCGCATGGTCGAGCGCGGCCGCACGGTCGTGTACGACGTGCTCGAAGAGGTCATCGCCGAGCACCCGGTGCTGCTGAACCGTGCACCCACGCTGCACCGCCTCGGCATCCAGGCCTTCGAGCCCCAGCTGGTCGAAGGCAAGGCCATCCAGATCCACCCGCTCGTCTGCACCGCGTTCAACGCGGACTTCGACGGTGACCAGATGGCCGTGCACCTGCCGCTCTCCGCGGAGGCGCAGGCCGAGGCCCGCATCCTGATGCTGTCCTCGAACAACATCCTCAAGCCGGCCGACGGCCGTCCGGTCACGATGCCGACCCAGGACATGGTCCTCGGTCTGTTCTTCCTGACCACGGACGGTGAGCTCCGTGACACCAAGGGCGAGGGCCGCGCGTTCGGCTCCACGGCCGAGGCGATCATGGCGTTCGACGCCGGCGAGCTCGCGCTGCAGTCGTCCGTCGACATCCGCTTCCCGGTGGGCACCATCCCGCCGCGTGGCTGGGTGGCGCCGGTCGCCGAGGAGGGCGAGCAGGAGTTCCAGCAGGGCGACAGCTTCCGTCTGAAGACCACCCTGGGTCGCGCGCTCTTCAACGAGCTGCTGCCCGAGGACTACCCGTTCGTCGACTACTCGGTGGGCAAGAAGCAGCTCTCCGAGATCGTCAACGACCTGGCGGAGCGCTACCCCAAGGTCATCGTGGCGGCGACGCTCGACAACCTGAAGGCGGCCGGCTTCCACTGGGCGACCCGTTCGGGCGTCACCGTGGCCATCTCCGACGTCGTCGTGCCCGAGGCCAAGAAGGCCATCGTCGCGGGCTACGAGGCGATGGACGAGAAGGTCCAGAAGCAGTACGAGCGCGGTCTGATCACCAAGGACGAGCGCACGCAGGAGCTCATCGCGATCTGGACCAAGGCGACCAACGAGGTTGCCGAGGCGATGAACGCGAACTTCCCCAAGACGAACCCCATCTTCATGATGGTTGACTCGGGTGCCCGAGGAAACATGATGCAGATGCGACAGATCGCCGGTATGCGTGGTCTGGTGTCGAACGCGAAGAACGAGACCATCCCGCGTCCGATCAAGGCGTCCTTCCGTGAGGGCCTCACCGTTCTGGAGTACTTCATCTCCACGCACGGTGCCCGTAAGGGTCTGGCGGACACCGCCCTGCGTACCGCCGACTCGGGTTACCTGACCCGTCGTCTGGTGGACGTCTCGCAGGACGTGATCATCCGCGAGGAGGACTGCGGCACCGAGCGCGGCCTGAAGCTGAAGATCGCCGTTCGCGGCGAGGACGGCGTGCTGCGCAAGGCCGACGACGTCGAGACCTCGATCTACGCCCGCATGCTGGCCGAGGACGTCGTCATCGACGGCAAGGTCATCGCGCCGGCCAACGTCGACCTCGGTGACGTCCTGATCGACGCCCTGGTCGCCAACGGCGTCGAGGAGGTCAAGACCCGCTCGGTCCTGACCTGTGAGTCCGCGGTCGGCACCTGTGCCTTCTGCTACGGACGCTCGCTCGCCACCGGCAAGCTGGTCGACATCGGTGAGGCGGTCGGCATCATCGCCGCCCAGTCCATCGGTGAGCCCGGTACCCAGCTGACGATGCGTACCTTCCACACCGGTGGTGTGGCCGGTGACGACATCACGCAGGGTCTGCCGCGTGTCGTCGAGCTCTTCGAGGCCCGTACCCCGAAGGGTGTCGCCCCGATCTCCGAGGCCGCCGGCCGCGTGCGGATCGAGGAGACCGAGAAGACGAAGAAGATCGTCATCACGCCGGACGACGGCAGCGACGAGACGGCCTTCCCGATCTCGAAGCGCGCCAAGGTCATCGTGCACGAGGGTGACCACGTCGAGGTGGGCCAGAAGCTCACCGCGGGTGCCACCAACCCGCACGACGTGCTGCGCATCCTCGGCCAGCGTGCGGTCCAGGTCCACCTGGTCGGCGAAGTCCAGAAGGTCTACAACTCGCAGGGCGTGTCGATCCACGACAAGCACATCGAGATCATCATCCGGCAGATGCTCCGCCGCGTGACGATCATCGAGTCCGGCGACGCGGAGCTCCTGCCGGGCGAGCTCGTCGAGCGCTCGAGGTTCGAGACCGAGAACCGTCGTGTGGTCACCGAGGGCGGTCACCCCGCCTCCGGCCGTCCGCAGCTGATGGGTATCACCAAGGCCTCGCTGGCGACGGAGTCCTGGCTGTCGGCCGCCTCCTTCCAGGAGACGACCCGAGTCCTGACGGATGCGGCGATCAACGCCAAGTCCGACAGCCTCATCGGCCTCAAGGAGAACGTCATCATCGGTAAGCTCATCCCGGCCGGTACGGGCCTCGCCCGCTACCGCAACATCCGGGTCGAGCCCACCGAAGAGGCGAAGGCAGCGATGTACTCGGCCGTCGGCTACGACGACATCGACTACTCGCCCTTCGGCACCGGCTCCGGCCAGGCTGTCCCGCTGGAGGACTACGACTACGGCCCGTACAACGGCTGAGTCGAGCGCAAGCAGTAAACCGCAGGGCGGTCACCCGGAAGGGTGGCCGCCCTGCGGCGTTCCCGGGGGCTGGAGATACGGCTGGAGGTGGTGCAGCCGGGTGCGGTGGTCGGGGTGGTGGGACAGGAGGCGTGCCGCGAGTCCGGGCCGCTCCGCCGCTCCGGGCACAGCGGACTGCTCGGTGAGCCGCTCGTGCAGTGTCCTGGCGAGGGGCTGCCCGAAGCCGAGGCGAGCGGCGTGCGCGTCGGCACGGAGCTCGGCCCGCCTGCCGACCGCAGCCGTCAGGTAAGGCAGTGCGAGCAGGAGTAGCGGAAGGCCGTAGCTGGCCTTCAGCGCGGTGAATGCGAGGTAGCCGGTGAGGACCATGAGTACGCCCACGGCCGTGATCGACGCCCCGCGTGCGGTACGGATCAGCCGGGGCCTCATGCGGGTCAGCCCCCGCCACACCAGACGCCCGGGGATCGCGTACCACCAGCCGAGCATCCCCGACCACGAGTGACCACTGGTGTGGTGTCCCAGCTCGTGTGCGAGTACGGCAGCCAGCCGGGAGGTGGGCAGGTCCTGCAGCGCCCGCCGGGTCACGGCGACGATGTGGCCGGCGGCGGCGAGGGCGTTCAGGTCGTCGCTGTCCTCGACCCACAGCTCGTACCGGCTCCCGTCCACCCCGGCACGGGCTGTGACCTCGCGCCACACCGGGGCGAGCCTGGTCAGCTCGGCGGGTATCGGACGATGCAGGTGCAGTACGTGACGGGCGAGGAGCCCTTCGGCCGGTCGGTGGAAGGCGAACATCCCGGAGGCTGCCCACAGCATGGTGGGGAGCCACACCGGGACGCCCAGCCAGGCGTCGAGTGCCAGGGCCGCTGTCATGACCACTGCGGAGCTGAGCAGGAACGCGGGCAGGTGCAGCGCGAGCCCGAGCCAGGCGGTGTGGTCGGTCCGGCGCTGCCGGGCCCGGTACGTGACACGGGTACCGGGGCCATTGCGGTATTCGAGGTCGTCGGGCGGAGCGGGTGTGTCGTCCATGCGGGCCTCCACGGGCGGGATCGGGTCAGCAGAGGAACAGGGCGGCGGGCAGCAGCACCGCGCCGGAGCCGTAGGCCACCAGGCCGACCCGGATCCACTGGTGTTTGCGGACCGCGATCCGGCTGTTCGCGGCCAGCGCGGCACGTACCGCGCTGCTCGGGTCGTGACCGGTGTCGGCGAGGGCTTCGGCCAGACGGCCCTGCCGGTCGGCGGAGCGGATGTCGCCGAAGTAGGTCAGTGAACTGCCCGCCTGCCAGTCGGAGCGCAGCGACCGGGGCAATACGGCGAGGAGCAGGGCCAGCAGGGCCAACGCCAGAGCCACCACGCCGGCCCACCAGAGCGCCAGGCCGCATCCTGAAAGGGAGCCGGGAGACCGGTGCGGCCCGGACTGCTGGCCACTGACCACACCGGCGGTCATCCCGAGGGCCCCGACGAGCAGGGCCGCCTTGCTGTCGGCGCGGGCGATCTCGACGCGAAGGTCGGCGAGGAGCCGGACCGCCACCTCGTCATCGGCGGTCACAGGGGCTCACCGGGGGCGGCGGGAGGGCTCGGAGGAACCGCCGGCTGCCAGCCGTGCATGTCCGCCGCCGGTTGCGCGGGCAGGCGCGCGGGATCGGGCTCCGTACGGGCCTCCGTCTCCTTCTCGGCGTCCGGTTCCGCGGAGCCCGGCTCGACGGGCACGTGCTGGCCGAATACGGCATTGAACGCGTCGATCGCGAGCCGCCGCGGTCCTTCCAACTCGAAGGGCTCGGTGCCCGTCTTGGTCAGCACCTCCTTGATGAGGTTCATCTGAGCCCGCAGGCGCTCCCGCTGATCCTCGCGAAGGCTGTTCATGGCCTTTGCGGAGTCCTGCGGATGCTGTGCCAGGTGCAGGGCCCAGGCGTCGATCCCGCCGCGCGTCAGATATTCACGGTAGAAGTCGATCCGCTGCGCCTCGTACTCCTGCAGCTCCAGGCGGTGCTGGTGCTGGGCATGGGCGCGCAAGGCCTTCTCCAGGTCGACCCTGGAGCCGCCCTGCTGGGTCAGGATCCCCTCGGCGGTCGTGTGTTCGATCGCCTGGAGGCGCCGGGCGTGGGCGACGTTGTCCTCGTCGCGACGCAGCCGGACGGTCCACAGGACCCGCAGGCCCGCCTCCTCGCCCAGCGGTTTTCCCTCACGGACCACGGTCAGTACCTCTGCCTCGGCGCCCGCGCTGTCGGCGATCGGGAACCGACGGGTGACCGGACGGGCGGCCCGTTCGAGTTCGCCCAGCAGGAGACGGGGGACGTCGCGGTGCCCGCTGCGAACGAACCGGGCCGGGTCGGTGACCTGCCAGTCGAGTTCGACGCTCACCTCGAACTCGTGGGCGTCGTCGATGCTGGGCAATGGCACTCGGGTCCGTACGGCATGCACGCCCATGTCCACTTCGTAGACCGCGGTGTAGCGCCGAGGGATCCGACGGGGTCGGTGCGGCGGGAGGAAGACCTCGAAGGTGCCACGCCTGGTTGTGTAGACAAGGGTGTGATCGATGCGGGTCGGCGGGCTGCCGGGCAGGCCCAGACGACCCAGCTGGCGGACCGTGACGACTGGGTCCTTCAGCAGGGCGTGCCGGTCGGCGTGCTGGTCCCAGTCGGTGGAGCGGTACAGCGGACTGGCCATGTCAGGCCTCCTGTCAGGTGTGGGCCAGGGGACGGGTGAGGGCGGCGCGCATCCGGTCCGCGACCGCCGGCCGGGGCTGACCGTCCAGCCCCTGCACGGTGTCGAGCAGGTGGTCGAGGCGGGCCGCGTCGCGGGGGCCGGCGACGACCGCGGGGAGCAGATCCGTGAGGGCCCGCGCTGTACCCGGGTCCGCGTCGGCGGCCCGGACCCAGCTCCGCAGCACGTCCTCGGCGCGTTCATTGGTCGTACGGTCGTTGAGCGCGACCCGAAGCAGCTGGGCGACGCCGGCGGAGGCGGAGGGCGACCGGGCCGCCAGGCTCAGCAACGGAGGACAAGCAGGCTCGTCCACCCGTTCGCAGGCAGTGAGGAAACCGTCCAGAGCGAGCTCACGCGCGGAAGGGTGGCCGTCGAGGGCCGGCAGCAGGGCGCCGAGGGCCGGATCGGCCGCCGGCGAGAGCAGCAGCAGGGCGACGGACTGGGGAAGCTCCGCGGTGACCTGCTGGTCGCCCGCCCCCACGCGGGATTGCTTGAGCTTCTTGTCGTACTGGTGCCGGGCTTGTGCCTGAAGGGCGGCGAGGGTCTCCACCGGGCGCTCGGGCCCGATCAGCCCCAGTGCCCGGACCCCCACCCAGCAGCGCTTCGGGTCATGCCCATCGCCGCTCCACACATCGACGATCCGGGGGATGTTCGGGGCCCCGATGCGGTGCGCCAGAGTGAGAGCGCTGACCGCCGTCAGCTGGCGCCGGGATTCCCTCGCCCCCGCCCAGCGCTCGATGATGAGAGCCATGGTGGACGGCAGGTCGGTGTAGGCGAGGACGGCGACGGTGGCCGCCGCCCGGGTCCGTACGAAGGGACGCCCATCGATGGAGAGGGCGTTGAGCCATCTGATCAGCGCAGGGCGGGCTGCAGGGTGGCCGGTCCAGACCTCGCGCAGCACGACCGGCGCCACACGTTCGTCGTGGAAGGCCGCCTTGACCTGGGTGACCGGCCCCCACTCGGTCATTTCCTTGCTGCGGTAGCTGCGTGCCCGTGCGTTCTGCAGCCGTTTGCCGATGTGGGTGCCGAAGACCGGTATCGGTTTCTGGTACTTCTCGTCCCCGGTGCTGCGCAGGGCGGCGTAGAGGGTGTCGCTCAGTTCTGCGGTCAGGGCGTACGGCCCGTGGTCGAAGGCGGCCAGCGCGATCAGGAAGGCTTTCTCCCGTAACTGCACCGGCGTCTCAGCCTCCTCGAACCACTCTTGGACCTGCTGTTCCAGGGCGTCGAGCGAGTACTGATCGATCCGGTCCTCGTCGGCCTCGGCGAGAACCCCGACGTACCGCACGACCTCGCGGATCTGGCGCTCGTGCGTGAGGAACTCGGCAACGGCAGGCAGGGCCAGCAGCCGCTGCGCATGCGCGGCGCCTGTCTTCTGGGGCAGCAGGGCCCTGAGTACGATCGCCGCTTCGGGCGGGCGCCAGGCGGCAAGCTCGACGGTGTCCTCGACGTACGGGCTACGGCCCGTAGTGATCACGAGATAGCCGTTCAGTTCCCGCATCCGGCCGCGCAGTGCCAGTACGTGGGCCTCCCGCAGCGGCTGCTCACGCGAGATGTCCAGATCGCACAGCACGTGGCCGACGGTGCCGTTACCCGAGGCCAGCCGCAGGCTCAGCTCGCCCGGCGTCACATCCCGGTCCAGGGCGCGGACCGGAGTGGCGCCGAGATGGTGCAGCAGCATGAGGGCCGCGGTGCGGCGGCCGGTGAAAGGGGCACCCGCCAGGACGATCACCCGCTCCTCGCGCAGCCTCTCCAGCAGCTGCGCAAACGCGGTGCCTTCCGCCACGAAGTCGTCGGCCAGTCGTTCCAAGGCCTCCGTCGGGATCTCGCCGGAGACCTGCCCACCGCCGAAACCACCGAAGTTGTAGTGGTGCTCGGTCTTGCCGCCGGTGATGATGTCGCCGATGACCTGCTGGGCCGTGACGCCGTGGTTGGTCCCACGGAAGCGGAGCGCCATCGAGCTGGGAGCGTGAGCGTCCAGGTCCCGGCGAGCAGCCCAGGGCTCCTGCGCGGGCTGTTCGGCCTCGGCAACGGTCTCGCCGTCGGCCGGTCCGGCGGCGGGCGCTTCCGGATCGGCCTGCGGAGCCGCTTGCTCGCTCACCGGCGCTCACCGGGGGCGCCGAAGGTGATGTCGCCCTGGACCTGGTTGGCGACCATCCCGTGGTTGGTGCCGTGGAAGTCGATGGCGGTGGGGGCGCAGGGCGCGGGCCGGGGGGCCCCGGGGTGGGGGGTGGACGCAGTCGGTGCTTCAGGGGCGGGGCGCGGGGCGGGGAGCGGGCCGTGGAGCCAGGCGGGCATCGGGCCGTTCTTGGTGGGGACGGTGACCGGGTGGAACTCGTCCGTGGGGATGCCGAGGTGGTCGTGGGCGACGATGCCGGAGTGCACGGATTCCGAGACGCACAGCGCGTAGTCGTCCGGGCGCTCGCGCAGTGCGGCCCGCAGTGGTTCGCCGTCGAGGAGACGGCAGGCGTTGTTCAGGTCCGTGCCCACCCAGCCGTCGAACTCGTCGATGTGGACGAACCCCGTCGCCAGGACGGCACGCAGCCGGATCTGCGCGGAGCTGGCGGCGAGCCGGTTCACGGCGTGCAGTTCGGCGGGAGCGTCCTTCAGCAGTGCCCGCAGCAGGCCGGTCAGCGGCACGGCGGGGTCGATCAGCTCGATGACCGCGTCACCGCGGTCGGCTCGTCGGCGCAGGGTTTCGTCGACGCCGGCCGCGAGCAGGACGCGGTCGACGATCCCGAAGAGCATGCGCCGGAGGTAGCCCTGCTGGACGTCATCGCGGTCGCTGTACCGCTCGGTGTCGATGAGGAGCAGGGTGCGGGACAGGGGCTGTGGCTGTGTCATGCGAGCAGCGTCGGCCGGGTTGCCCCCGTGCCGTGAGGGCGGATGACGCATCCGAGTGTGACCGTGTGCACTGAACGGAGCGCGGGGCCTGCCTCAGGGGGCGGGCGACTGGGCCCGGGCGATCCGGTGCAGCACGTCCGGCCGTACGATCACCAGCGTGCGCCGGCCGGTGCTGATGACTCCCCGGTCCCGCAGGCTCTTCAGCTCCCGCTGGACCATCTCGCGCGAGGCTCCCACAGCCCCCGCCAGCTCCTGTTTGGTCAGCGGGACGGCCACCTCCACTCCCTCCGTGGTGCGCCTGCCGTGGATCCGGGCCAAGTCCAGCAGGAGCACCGCGAGCCGCTCGCGGACCGGCATGGAGGCGAACTGGAGATTGCGCCGGTCTGCCGCCCGTGTGCGGTCGGAGACGAGGGCCAGCAGCTGGAGCGCGACGTCGGGGAAGCGGCCGAGGAAGACGCGGAAGTGTTCGTGCTCGATGACGACCGCGCGGACCCGTTCGAGTGCGGTCACGGTCGCGGAGCGGGGACGACGGGTGAGGGCCGCGGACTCACCGATGATGTCGCCCGGCCCGCGCAGGGCGAGCAGGGCCTGGTAGCCGTTGGGGTGCGTGGCGGTGACCTTGGTCCAGCCGTGCAGCACCAGGAGGACGTGGGTGGTGGGCTCGTCCTGGTGGAGCAGGGTGCTGCGGGGCTGGTAGATCACCTCGCGCCCGAGCGCCCGTAACGCGGTGCCGTCTGCTTCCTCCAGCCGGGCGAGTAAGGGGACCCGGTCGTCCAGCCCGCCCGCGTCGTACGTCGAGTCCGCACCCTCGGTCATCTGCCATTGCCCCCGCCCCGTTGATCAGGGCGGTCAATGTACTCAACAACGGCTTCGGCCGGTCCCGGAACTGCGGGATTACCCGGTGGCCGGCCGGCGACGGAGGCCGGCCAGTGTGACCGAGGTCAGGGCCAGGAGGGCCAGGGCGGCGGCTGCGAGGCCCGGGGTGAGGCCCTTCGGGGTGAAGGCGCAGGAGACCTTGTCCGTGCCCGGGGGGAGGGGGAGGGAGACCAGGCCGTGGAAGGAGGTCGGGGCGGTCGTGCGGGAGCCCGCCGTGCACTGCCAGCCGGGGACGTCGGTCATCGCGAAGACCGCCGTGCCCGTGGCGCCCTTCGGGAGGGCGGCCTCGATGGTGTGGCCGCCCGCCGTGACCTTCGTGGCGCCGGTGGACCTGAGGGAGCCGACCGCCGTGTCCAGGGCGGGGCGGTCCAGGCAGCCGACCGGGTGGTCGCCGGCCGTCGCGTCCTTGGTCCCCGTCTTCACCGTGACCGAGACCGTGCCGTCGGCGGGGACCGGGCCCAGCTTCACGACCCCGGTCATCCGGTCTTCCAGGGGGCGGGACGAGCCGCCGGAGGCGAGGGCGCCGTAGAGCTCCGGGGAGAACCAGTACGCCTCCGCGCCCGGGGTGCAGAGGGCGGTGTACGTCTGCTCCGTGGCGCTGCCGCCCCGGGTGACCTGCGGGACCTGGTAGACGGTGGCGCCCAGCACGTTCTCCTGGTGGGCGTAGACGCTGTCGGCCGGGTTCGGCGAGGCGTAGGCGGCGCTGCGGACCGTCACCAGGGGAGGGGCGGGGAAGCGGGTGGACGTCCAGGTGTCCTTCGCCGGACCCGGGTGGACCCGGGCGCCGATGGCGAAGATCGCGTCGAGCACCGGGTTGTCGGCGCCGAAGAAGGTCCGGCCGTCGTTCTTGAAGCCGTAGCCGAGGGGCTCCAGGGCCTGGTAGGTGGCCTCCGGCAGGTAGCTGCTGTAGTACTGCGGCCCCTCGGCCCGCAGGGCCAGGGCGTCGTTGTACGAGGTCTGCGGCGCGCCCGAATCGGTCCGGTATGCGGGCCAGCCGTCCACGCCTCGGACGGCGTCGAAGTGCGCGTTGATCGACCGGTTCGAGGTGGCGGTGGGCTTGGCCCAGCGCTCGCGGGCCCGGCGGGCGTCCGCGCTGGCGGCCGCCACGGTGGATTCGGCGAAGACCACGCCGACCATGAGGACGGCGGCCACGGGGATCAGCACCCGGCGCTTCTCGCCCAGTGACAGGAGGGTCAGGGCGAGCAGCGAGACGCCCCCGCCGACGAGCACCGCAGGCCAGGTCCAGCCGCCGAAGTCGTCGGTGTGGCGGAGCGCGAAGGTGGCCGCCACCAGGAGGGCGGCCGTCAGTGCAAGGTGGAGCGGGCGCGGGCGGTGGGCCAGGGCCAGCCAGGCCAGGATCACCACCATGCCGCTGAAGACGAAGGCCTCGCGGTACGGATTGCCGTTCGGCACCGCCAGCCCGTGCCACAGGTACTGCGTCGGCGGGAACTGGAAGGAGGCGACGACCAGCAGCGTCGCCGCCGCCCACACCAGGCGGGTCTTCTTCGCGATGGCGGCGTTGAAGAGGAACGATCCGGCGAGGATCAGGCCCAGCGAGGCCACGTACAGCCGCGGCCGGCCGCCCCACAGGTGGGTGGCCGGGAGCATCCCGGCGAGGAAGACCTCGATCCGCACCGGCTCGAAGGCCCCTGCCCGGGTGGGCTGCGAGGAGCCGCTGGAGAGGAAGGACGGCAGCAGGAGCGGGAGGGTGAGGAGGATGCCCGTCGCGGCGGCGGTCGAGGCCCGCCACAGGGCGCGCAGCCGCTGCCGGCCGGTCATGTCCCGGGTGGTCAGACGGATGCCGAGCAGGACGCAGGCGGCCATCGTGGCCATCATCGCGGTGTAGAAGTTGCCGAACCAGGCGAGCGCGACGAACAGCGCCACCCCCGGCCAGCGGCGCTCCTCCAGGCACCACTCGACGGCGATGCCGAGGAGGGGGAGCGCGACCAGGCCCCACAGCCACATGGGGATGTACGAGGCGTCGCTGAGCGCCCAGCCGCACAGGCCGTAGCAGGCGCCGAGGACCCCGCGCTGCCACCACGGGCCGGGGGCCAGCTTGCCGAGGTAGACCGTCATGAGGGCGGCGGCGGTGCCCATCGTGATCGGGGTGATCGCGAAGACGGCGAGGTCGACGTGGGTGCGCGGGACCAGGACGGCCAGCCAGGAGAACGGGTTGCCGAGGTACGTGTAGTAGTCGGACAGGAACTGCTGGCCGAAGCCTCCGCGCCAGGTGAAGAGCACGTCGCCAGCGGCCTGCCCGTGGACCAGGTCCCACAGCGCCCGGTGGAAGGGCACGTACTGGTTTGCCTGGTCGTTGAGGGCCCGGCCGGTGTTGCCGAAGGGGAAGGTGCCGCGGGCCGCCCAGGCCGAGCAGAACGCGGCCGAGGTGACGAGGAACGCCAGCAGGGGCCCGTACAGCCGGGCGGGTCGCGGGTGCCGGCGCCGGGGCGACGGGTGGACCGGGCTGTCGGCCGCCGTCGGCTCCGTGGTGACCGTCCGCAATGTCCCGCTCCCTGGTGTGGTGCCGTTTGGGGTGAATCGCTGAGGCAGTTTAGTTCGCGGGGGCGGTCGCTCCGTCCGGCTCCGCTTAGCACGCCTTTACCACACGCGCGAGTCGGCGCGGCCACACCGGGGCCTCGCCCAAGCGGCACATGACCGGCGGCGATGTCCCGGTTGTCCCGCGCGGGCTTTTGTTTTGACCGGATGGGATGCGGTAGGTACGCTCAGACCTTGTGCCTGGGGTGTGCCTGGGCTCCCGTGCGTGTCCATCAACCGCACGAGAGCCGGATCAGCCACCGCGATCCATGCGTTTCCGTGCTTGCGCGGAGCTTCGCCGGATCCGACACACCCGACCGCGTGGGTCGGCAAAGTTCCAGGTTAGCTTCACTACACGGCACACAGAAACCGGAGAAGTAGTGCCTACGATCCAGCAGCTGGTCCGTAAGGGCCGGCAGGACAAGGTCGAGAAGACGAAGACGCCCGCGCTTGAGGCTTCGCCCCAGCGCCGTGGCGTCTGCACGCGTGTGTTCACGACCACCCCGAAGAAGCCGAACTCGGCGCTCCGTAAGGTCGCGCGTGTGCGTCTGACCTCCGGCATCGAGGTCACCGCTTACATTCCGGGTGAGGGACACAACCTGCAGGAGCACTCGATCGTGCTCGTGCGTGGTGGCCGTGTGAAGGACCTGCCGGGTGTTCGTTACAAGATCATCCGCGGTGCGCTTGACACGCAGGCTGTCAAGAACCGCAAGCAGGCCCGCAGCCGCTACGGCGCCAAGAAGGAGAAGTAAGAATGCCTCGTAAGGGCCCCGCCCCGAAGCGCCCGGTCATCATCGACCCGGTCTACGCATCTCCTCTGGTGACCTCGCTCATCAACAAGATCCTCCTGAACGGCAAGCGCTCCACCGCCGAGCGCATCGTTTACGGCGCCATGGAAGGCCTCCGCGAGAAGACCGGCGCTGACCCGGTCATCACGCTGAAGCGCGCGCTCGAGAACGTCAAGCCGTCCCTCGAGGTCAAGTCCCGCCGTGTCGGTGGCGCCACCTACCAGGTGCCGATCGAGGTCAAGCCCGGTCGCGCGTCCACCCTCGCGCTGCGCTGGGTCGTGGGTTACTCCCGCGCCCGCCGCGAGAAGACCATGACCGAGCGCCTCATGAACGAGCTCCTCGACGCCTCGAACGGCCTCGGTGCGGCCGTCAAGAAGCGCGAGGACACGCACAAGATGGCCGAGTCCAACAAGGCCTTCGCGCACTACCGCTGGTAGTCCCACCCCACATCGAGACCGAGAGAAGACCGAAGCCTTATGGCTACCACTTCGCTTGACCTGGCCAAGGTCCGCAACATCGGGATCATGGCCCACATCGACGCGGGCAAGACGACCACCACCGAGCGCATCCTGTTCTACACCGGTGTGTCGTACAAGATCGGTGAGGTCCACGACGGCGCCGCCACGATGGACTGGATGGAGCAGGAGCAGGAGCGTGGTATCACCATCACGTCTGCCGCTACGACCTGCCACTGGCCCCTCGAAGACGTTGACCACACCATCAACATCATCGACACCCCGGGTCACGTCGACTTCACCGTCGAGGTGGAGCGTTCGCTCCGCGTCCTCGACGGTGCCGTCACCGTGTTCGACGGTGTCGCCGGTGTGGAGCCGCAGTCCGAGACGGTCTGGCGTCAGGCCGACCGTTACGGCGTGCCGCGCATCTGCTTCGTCAACAAGCTGGACCGCACCGGCGCCGAGTTCCACCGCTGTGTCGACATGATCAAGGACCGCCTCGGTGCGGTTCCGATCGTCATGCAGCTCCCCATCGGTGCCGAGATGGACTTCCAGGGCGTTGTCGACCTGGTCACCATGAAGGCGTTCGTCTGGTCCGCCGAGGCGACCAAGGGCGAGATGTACGACATCGTCGACATCCCGGCCACGCACACCGAGGCTGCTGAAGAGTGGCGCGGCAAGCTGGTCGAGACCGTCGCCGAGAACGACGACGAGATCATGGAGCTCTTCCTGAACGGCGACGAGCCGTCCGTGGAGCAGCTGCACGCCGCCGTCCGTCGCATCATCCTCGGCTCCGGCAAGGGCAAGGGCGAGCCCACGATCACTGCGGTGTTCTGTGGCACGGCGTTCAAGAACAAGGGCGTTCAGCCCCTGCTCGACGCTGTCGTCCGCTACCTGCCGTCGCCCCTGGACATCGAGGCCATCGAGGGCCACGACGTCCGGGACGCCGAGGTCGTCGTGAAGCGCAAGCCGTCCGACGAGGAGCCCCTCGCGGCGCTCGCGTTCAAGATCATGAGCGACCCGCACCTCGGCAAGCTCACCTTCGTCCGGGTTTACTCGGGCCGCCTGGAGGCCGGCACCTCGGTGCTGAACTCCGTCAAGGGCAAGAAGGAGCGCATCGGCAAGATCTACCGCATGCACGCCAACAAGCGTGAAGAGATCGCCGCGGTGGGCGCCGGTGACATCGTCGCCGTCATGGGCCTGAAGCAGACCACCACCGGTGAGACGCTGTGTGACGACAAGGCGCCCGTGATCCTGGAGTCCATGGACTTCCCGGCTCCGGTCATCCAGGTCGCCATCGAGCCCAAGTCCAAGGGTGACCAGGAGAAGCTGGGTGTCGCCATCCAGCGTCTCGCGGAGGAGGACCCCTCCTTCCACGTTCACTCGGACGAGGAGACGGGCCAGACCATCCTCGGCGGTATGGGCGAGCTGCACCTCGAGGTGCTGGTCGACCGTATGAAGCGCGAGTTCAAGGTCGAGGCCAACGTCGGCAAGCCGCAGGTCGCGTACCGCGAGACGATCCGCAAGGCCGTCGAGCGTCACGACTACACCCACAAGAAGCAGACCGGTGGTACCGGTCAGTTCGCCAAGGTGCAGATCGCGATCGAGCCGATCACGGACGCCGATGGTCCGGCGTACGAGTTCGTGAACAAGGTCACCGGTGGCCGCGTGCCGAAGGAGTACATCCCTTCGGTCGACGCCGGTGCGCAGGAGGCCATGCAGTTCGGCATCCTGGCCGGCTACGAGATGACGGGCGTTCGCGTCACGCTTCTCGACGGTGGCTACCACGAGGTCGACTCCTCCGAGCTCGCGTTCAAGATCGCCGGTTCGCAGGCCTTCAAGGAGGCCGCGCGCAAGGCTTCTCCCGTGCTCCTCGAGCCGATGATGGCCGTAGAGGTCACCACGCCCGAGGACTACATGGGTGACGTCATCGGCGACATCAACTCCCGCCGTGGCCAGATCCAGGCCATGGAGGAGCGTCACGGCGCTCGCGTCGTGAAGGGCCTCGTGCCGCTTTCGGAGATGTTCGGCTACGTCGGCGACCTCCGCAGCAAGACCTCGGGTCGCGCCAGCTACTCGATGCAGTTCGACTCCTACGCCGAGGTTCCCCGGAACGTCGCCGAGGAGATCATCGCGAAGGCCAAGGGCGAGTAACTCTCCCGAGTTCACGCTTTAGGCTAATCACCGGAACCTCTGGGGCATCAGGAGTAACCACTCTCGTTGCCCCGGAGGGGACGGCAATCCAGCAAAGATCACCTGGCGCCGATGAGTAAGGCGTACAGAACCACTCTCCAGGAGGACCCCCGTGGCGAAGGCGAAGTTCGAGCGGACTAAGCCGCACGTCAACATCGGCACCATCGGTCACATTGACCACGGTAAGACGACCCTCACGGCCGCCATTACCAAGGTGCTGCACGACGCGTACCCGGACCTGAACGAGGCCTCGGCCTTCGACCAGATCGACAAGGCTCCTGAGGAGCGCCAGCGCGGTATCACCATCTCCATCGCGCACGTCGAGTACCAGACCGAGGCGCGTCACTACGCCCACGTCGACTGCCCGGGTCACGCGGACTACATCAAGAACATGATCACCGGTGCCGCGCAGATGGACGGCGCGATCCTCGTGGTCGCCGCCACCGACGGCCCGATGCCGCAGACCAAGGAGCACGTGCTCCTGGCCCGCCAGGTCGGCGTCCCCTACATCGTCGTCGCCCTGAACAAGGCCGACATGGTGGACGACGAGGAGATCCTGGAGCTCGTCGAGCTCGAGGTTCGTGAGCTCCTCTCCGACTACGAGTTCCCGGGCGACGACCTTCCGGTCGTCCGTGTCTCCGCGCTGAAGGCGCTCGAGGGCGACAAGGAGTGGGGCGAGAAGCTTCTCGGCCTCATGTCCGCCGTCGACGAGGCGATCCCGACCCCGCCGCGTGACACCGACCTGCCGTTCCTCATGCCCGTCGAGGACGTCTTCACGATCACCGGTCGTGGCACCGTCGTCACCGGTCGTATCGAGCGTGGTGTCCTGAAGGTCAACGAGACCGTCGACATCATCGGTATCAAGGAGACCAAGACCACCACCACGGTCACCGGTATCGAGATGTTCCGCAAGCTCCTCGACGAGGGCCAGGCGGGCGAGAACGTCGGTCTGCTCCTCCGTGGCATCAAGCGCGAGGACGTCGAGCGCGGCCAGGTCATCATCAAGCCCGGTTCGGTCACCCCGCACACCGAGTTCGAGGCCCAGGCCTACATCCTGTCGAAGGACGAGGGTGGCCGTCACACCCCGTTCTTCAACAACTACCGCCCGCAGTTCTACTTCCGTACCACGGACGTCACGGGTGTCGTCACCCTGCCGGCCGGCACGGAGATGGTCATGCCGGGCGACAACACCGAGATGACGGTCGCGCTGATCCAGCCGGTCGCCATGGAGGAGGGCCTGAAGTTCGCCATCCGTGAGGGTGGTCGTACGGTCGGCGCCGGCCAGGTCACCAAGATCACGAAGTAATTCGTGCTCTGACCTGGTAGCTCGCGCGAGCGGGCACCATGTTTGACAGAAGGGCCCCTTCCCTTCCGCCTCGGCGGCGGGGGAGGGGCCCTTCGTCGTACGAGCCGCCGTACGGGGCGTCGTACGGCACACGGAAGAGGGCCGCACCCCCGATCGCGGGGTGCGGCCCTCTCTCGTGTGCTGCGGGGGAGTCGTCAGCCGGTCACGCGCAGGGATTCGGTGAACTCGTTGCAGACGGCGTAGTCGGGCAGCAGGCCCGACTCGACGGCCTCGGCCAGCGACGGCGCGGCCTCGTCGCGGGCGGAGAGCAGCGGGACGTCCGCCGGCCAGTCGATGGCCAGATCCGGGTCGAGCGGGTGAACCGAGTGCTCGCCGGTCGGGTTGTACGTCTCCGAACAGAGGTACGAAAGCGTGGCGTCGTCGCTCAGAGCGCAGAACCCGTGACCCAGGCCCTCCGGGATGTAGACCGCGCGGCGGTCCACGTCGTCCAGCCGGACACCCTCCCAGCGGCCGAAGGTCGCAGAGCCGACCCGCAGGTCCACGATCACGTCGAGCACGGCGCCCCGTACGCAGGTCACGTACTTGGCCTGGCCGCGCGGTACGTCGGCGAAGTGGATGCCGCGGACCACGCCGCGCGAGGACACCGAGAGGTTCGCCTGCGCCAGGTTCAGCGGGTGCCCGACGACCTCGGACAGCTTGTCGAAGCGGTACCACTCGGTGAACAGGCCGCGCGGGTCGCCGTGCAGCTGCGGGGTGATCTCGTAGGCGCCCTCTATCGAGAGCTGGCGGAACTTCACCGGGAGGACTCCTCGTCGAGCAGGCTGATCAGGTAGTCGCCGTAACCGCTCTTGAGCAGCGGCTGGGCCAGGTCGCGCAGCTGCGCCGAGTCGATCAGGCCGGCCCGCCAGGCCGCCTCCTCGATGCAGCCGATCTTGAAGCCCTGGCGCTCCTCGATCACGCGGACGAACTCCGAGGCCTGGACCATGGAGACGAAGGTCCCGGTGTCCAGCCAGGCGGTACCGCGGTCGAGGATGGTGACATTCAACTCACCGGCCTGGAGGTACGCGTCGTTGACCGCCGTGATCTCCAGTTCGCCGCGCGCGCTGGGCTTCAGGGTGCGGGCGATCTCGACGACGCGGTTGTCGTAGAAGTACAGACCGGGCACCGCATAGCGGGACTTGGGCTGGGCCGGCTTCTCCTCGATGGAGATGGCCTGGCCGTTCTCGTCGAACTCGACCACGCCGTACGCCCTCGGGTCCGCCACCGGGTACGCGAAGACCCGGCCGCCCTTGGAGTCGGTGTGCTCCGCCAGGCGGGTGCCGAGACCGCTGCCGTGGAAGATGTTGTCGCCGAGGATCAGGGCGACGGATTCGTCGCCGATGAAGTCGGCGCCGAGCACGAAAGCCTGGGCGATGCCCTCGGGGCGCTCCTGGACCGCGTACTCCAGCCGGATGCCGAACTGGGAGCCGTCGCCGAGCAGTCGCTCGAACTGAGCACGGTCCTCCGGAGTGGTGATGACGAGAATCTCGCTGATTCCGGCCATGACCAGGGTGGAGAGCGGGTAGTAGATCATCGGCTTGTCGAAGACGGGGAGCAGCTGCTTCGAGACGGCCCGGGTCAGCGGCCAGAGTCGGGATCCGGTGCCACCGGCCAAGAGAATTCCACGCATGGCCACAACCCTATGCGAGAGCGCGGGGGCGGCGTGGTCCGGGCCGGAACGGTGGTGTACGAGCGGCTAGACTCTTCGTATTATGCGCATCCTCGTGACCGGCGGCGCCGGCTTCATCGGTTCAGAATTCGTCCGCCAGCAGCTCGGTGCAGATGCATCGGCCCAGATCACGGTCTTCGACAAGCTGACCTACTCCGGAGTCGAAGCCAATCTCGCCCCGGTCGCGGCGCACCCCGGTTACACGTTCGTCAAGGGCGACATCTGCGACGCCGATGCCGTCGACCAGGTCATGCCCGGGCACGACGTCGTGGTGCACTTCGCCGCGGAGTCCCACGTGGACCGCTCGATCGCCGGCGCCGGCCCGTTCGTGATGACCAACGTCGTGGGCACGCAGGTCCTGTTGGACGCCGCCCGCAAGCACGGCGTCGGCCGCTTCGTCCACATCTCCACCGACGAGGTGTACGGCTCGATCAGCGAGGGCTCCTGGACCGAGGAGTGGCCCCTGGTCCCGAACTCCCCGTACTCCGCCTCCAAGGCCTCGTCCGACCTGCTGGCCCTGGCCTACGCCCGGACGCACGGCATGGACGTCGTGGTCACGCGCTGCTCCAACAACTACGGGCACTACCAGTTCCCGGAGAAGGTCATCCCGCTGTTCGTCTCGAACCTGATGGACGGCAAGAAGGTCCCGCTGTACGGCAACGGCGGCAACGTCCGCGACTGGCTGCACGTCTCCGACCACTGCCGCGGCATCGACCTGGCGATGCGCAAGGGCCGCGCCGGCGAGGTCTACAACATCGGCGGCGGCACCGAGCTCACCAACAAGGAGCTCACCGGTGTGCTGCTCGAGGCGGCCGGCCTCGGCTGGGACATGGTCGAGCAGGTCGAGGACCGCAAGGGCCACGACCTCCGCTACTCCATCGACATCAGCAAGATCGGCGCGGAGCTCGGCTACGCCCCGCAGGTCACCTTCGAGGCCGGCATCGCCGCCACCGTCGACTGGTACCGCGAGAACCGCGCCTGGTGGGAGCCGCTGAAGGCGAAGGCGGCCCTGCAGAAGTGAGCGCGCACGGCACGAACTCCGCCGCGGGGCGCTGGGTCGTCACCGGCGCCGCCGGGATGCTCGGCCAGGACGTCCTGGCCGTGCTCAAGGACGCCGGGATCGAGGCCGCGGGCCTCGGCCGCGCCGACCTCGACATCACCGACCCGGCCGCAGTCCGGGCCGCCGTCGAGGGCGTCGCCGTCGTCGTGAACTGCGCCGCCTGGACCGACGTCGACGGTGCGGAGACGGCCGAGGAGGCCGCCACCGCCGTCAACGGCACGGGCGTACGCGTCCTCGCCGAGGCCTGCGCCGCGGCCGGTGCGCGCCTGCTGCACGTCTCCACCGACTACGTGCTGCCCGGGGACGCCTGCGAGCCGTACCGCGAGGACGCGGCCACCGGCCCGGTCAACGCGTACGGGCGCGGCAAGCTGGCCGGCGAGCAGGCCGTCGCCGAACTGCTGCCGCAGGACGGCTACGTCGTGCGCACCGCGTGGCTGTACGGCGAGCACGGGCCGAACTTCGTCGCCACCATGCTCAAGCTGGCCGCGCAGCGGGACACCCTCGACGTGGTCGACGACCAGCACGGCCAGCCCACCTGGTCGTACGCGCTGGCCCGCCGCCTCGTCGAGCTCGGCCTGGCCGCGCTGGCGGGCCGGGCCCCCGGCGGGGTCTACCACGGCACCGCGAGCGGCCGCACCACCTGGTGGGGGCTGGCCCGCGAGAGCTACCGGCTGAGCGGGCTCGACCCGGAGCGGATCCGGCCGACCACCTCCGCCGCGTTCGTCCGCCCTGCCGCCCGCCCGGCGTTCAGCGTGCTCGCGCACGACCGCTGGGCCGAAGCGGGCCTGGCCCCGCTCGCCGACTGGCGCGAACAGCTCGCCGAGGCCCTCGCCGCCCCCGCGTTCACCGCGCTGGCCGGCTCCGCCAGGAACGGCAGTACGGGATGAAGTCCCTGCTGAGCAGGCTCACCGCGGCGCTGCCGCCGGGCACCGTCGCGGTGGCCGGCGGCACCGTCGTGCTCGGTGCGGCCTCGTACGTCCACCTGGGCGTGGCCGGGCACAGCCTGTCCACGGACGCCATGGCGAACGTCTCGGTGCTGTGGACGATCGTCATGGCGCTCGGCCTCGGCATCTTCTTCCCGATCGAGCAGGAGCTCACCCGGATCGTCTCCGCCCGCGTGGTGCTGGGCCAGGGCGCGGCCCCCGTACTGCGCCGGGCCACGCTGCTGACCTCGGGGATCCTCGGCGCGACCCTGGTCGTCCTCGCCCTCGGCGCGGGCCCGATCGCGGACCTGCTGTTCCGCGGCGACCGCGGCCTGGTGGCGGCCCTCGGCGGCGCGTTCACGGGAATGGCCGTCTGCTACCTGACCCGCGGCGTCCTGGCCGGCCTCGGCCGGTTCGGCGTGTACGGCACCCAGCTGGCCGTCGACGGCGGGCTGCGCATCGTCCTCGCCTTCGGCTGCGCGGTGTCCGGGCTGCACTCCGCGCTCGCCTTCAGCCTGGTCCTGGCCGTCGCGCCCGTCGCGGCGACGCTGCTCACCCTCCCGGCGCTGCTGCGCACCGTGGAGCCCGGCGAGGAGATCGCCTGGCGGGAGCTGACCGGCGGCCTCGGCCTGCTGATCTGCTCGACCCTGCTGTCGCAGGTCGTCGTCAACGCGGCGGTGATGAGCACCAAGCTGCTCGCCCCCACCGACAGCGCGCTGATCGCGGCGCTGCTGAACGCGCTGGTCCTGGCCCGGGTGCCGCTGTTCGTCTTCGGCTCGCTCCAGGCCTCGCTGCTGGGCGGGCTCACCGCCGCCTACACGGCCGGCGACCGGGCCGCGTTCTCCGCGATGCTGCGCCGGATCGGCGTGGTCGTCGGGCTGCTGGGGCTGCTCGGCGGCGTGCCCGCGACCGTGCTCGGCCCCTGGCTGATCGAGGTGCTGTTCCACGCCGAGCCGGTACTGGGCTGCCTCGACTTCTTCCTTTTGTCCGCAGGCACCGTGGCGTACATGTTCGCGATGGTGCTCGGACAGGCGCTGATGGTATTCAAGCGGCACAACCTGCAACTGCTCTGCTGGGCCATCGGCACCGCCGTCCTGATCGGCATCACCTTCGCTCCGGGCGACGTGGCCATGCGCGTCATCCTGGCCTACGCTCTCGGCTCCCTCGCCACCGTGCTCGGTATGCTGGCCGTGCTGAGACTGAGGTTCCCCGGAGCTGCTCCGGGCGCACCCGAAGGACCCGGGCACAAGGTCGCCGCAAGCCCGCTGGGCGCCGGAGCGGTCGGGGAGTGACCATGCCGGCTTCCGACGTCCCACCGATCACCGAGCACGCGCACGTGCCACATTCCGCTGGAGCTACCGTGTCCCAATACGACGATGTCTGGCTGGTCATACCGGCCTATAACGAGGGCCAGGTGATCGCCGATGTGGTCGAGGGAGCGCGTGCGACCTTCCCGAACATAGTCGTCGTCGACGACGGCAGCTCCGACAACTCGGCCGAGCACATCACGACGACCGGCGCCCACCTGGTGCGGCACCCGGTCAACCTCGGCCAGGGCGCCGCCCTGCAGACCGGTCTCAAGTACGCCCTCGCCCAGCCCGGTGCCCGCTACTTCGCGACCTTCGACGCGGACGGCCAGCACCAGACGCACGACGTCGAGAAGATGGTCAAGGTGCTGCGCGACGACGAGGCCGACGTGGTCCTCGGCTCGCGCTTCATCGAGCAGAACGGCCAAGTGCCGTGGATCAAGCGCGTCGTGCTGCGTACGGCCGCGACGGTCAGCCCGACCGCCCGCAAGCTGAAGCTCACCGACGCGCACAACGGTCTGCGCGTGCTCAGCCGCAAGGCGGCCGAGCAACTGGACATCACCATGAACGGGATGGCGCACGCGTCCGAGATCGTCGGTTTCCTGGCCGGGTCCGGCCTGCGCGTCACCGAGGTCCCCGTGGACATCCTCTACACCGAGTACTCGCGCGCCAAGGGCCAGTCCCTGATCAACGGCGTCAACATCATCTTTGACATCACGATGCGGGAGCGAAACCGCTGATGAAGTACTTCTGGATCCAGCTGCTGCTCATCGCGGGATCGGTGTCGATGGCACTGATGTTCATCCGTACGTGGGGCCAGGCGAAGAACCGCGCCTGGAAGCGCATCGCGTTCTCGGTGTTCGTCGTCGTCAACGTGTACGCCGTGCTCCGCCCCACGGACGTCACGTGGGTGGCGCACCGGCTCGGCGTCGGCCGCGGCACCGACCTTGTGCTGTACGTCATGGTGCTGGCCATGGGCTTCCTGACCCTCAACACCTTCCTGCGCTTCCGCTCGTTGGAGAAGAAGATCACCGACCTGGCCCGGACGGTGGCCCTGAGCGAGGGCGCACGGCACAACGACGCGCGCCTCGGCTCGACCGTCGGCGCCGCCGCCGGGTCGAACGCCGACTCGCCCGCCGAATCCGACTCCGTGAAGGCCTGACGTCCCGTGGTGACCTTCGACTTCATGCTCCCCTACTACGGGGACGTGCAGCTGATGCAGGACGCCGTCCGCAGCGTCCTGGCCCAGACGGACCCGGACTTCCGCCTCGTCGTCATCGACGACGGCAAGGAGCCCGACGTCCCGGGCTGGTTCGAGGCGCTCGGCGACGAGCGGGTGCACTACACGCGCAACGAGCAGAACCTCGGCATCACCAAGAACTTCCAGAAGTGCGTCCGGCTCTCCGAGGCCGACTACGTCGTCATCATGGGCTGCGACGACCTGCTGCACCCGCACTACCTGGAGACCGTCCGCGGCCTCATCACGGCCAACCCGGGCATCGGCATGGTCCAGCCCGGCGTCGAGGTGATCGACGGCGACGGACAGGTGACGTCCGGGCTGGCCGACCAGACCAAGCGGCGGCTGTACGCCCCTCAGGTCAAGGGCCGGCGCCTGATGGGCGGCGAAGAGCTGGCCACCAGCGTGCTGCGCGGGAACTGGCTGTACTTCCCGTCGATCTGCTGGCGCGGCGAGGCCCTGCGCGGGGTCAACTTCCGCGACGACTACTCGGTGATCCAGGACCTGGCACTGGTGGTCGACCTCCTCGAGCTCGGCGAGCAGATGCTGATCGACGAGTCCACCACGGTGTTCCAGTACCGCCGCCACGCGGTCAGCGAGTCGTCGGTCCAGGCGTTCTCCGGCACCCGCTTCACCGAGGCCGAGCGGTACTTCTCCGCGGTGGCCGCCCGGATGGACGCCCGGGGCTGGCCCAAGGCCGCACGCGCGGCCCGCTTCCACAGCGGCTCCCGGTTCCACGCCATCACCATGATCCCCGGCGCCCTGCTCCGCGGACACCGCGAGGGCGTCCGCACGCTGGCGAAGCACGCCTTCACCGCCGGTCAGAGAGCTGACTGACCCCGGAACACCAGAGACAGCGGCCGTCGGGCCCCATCCCGCGGTGACACCCGTGACGGAATTGGACTGAGATGACACACCTGGCCCCCGAGGTCGTCGGAGCATCCGGCACGGCGCACCGCCGGACCGGTACCCGGACCCCGGATGCCGGGCCAGTCCCGGCCGGCGAGGCGGCCCGCCGCCCCTGGACGTCCCGGCGCTGGGTGCTCGGCCTCGCGGAGGCCGTCGTCAGCGTCACGGCGGCCCTCGGCTACACGCTGCTGAGCCGTCACATCATGGTGAACCCGCTCGTCCGCCTCGGCCAGGTCAGCGGCCTCGCCATGCTCCAGCAGTACGCCGCGATCATCGGCCTGCCGCTGCTCGCGCTGCTGCTGTTCACCGCCTACCGGGGTACCGCCCGGCGCCACCAGCTGGTCAAGCGCCTGGTCTGCGCCGCCCTGGCGGGCCTGGCCACCGGCGTGATCGCCGGCGGTGTCGTCGTCGCCCTGCGCGGCACGCCCCACGCGCTCGGCGGCCAGGAGGGCGACCCGGGCGTCCTGATCGACATGGCCAACTCGTTCCTGCACCACGAGGGGATGTCGGGCATCTACCCGCCCGCCTTCCCGGCCCTGATCGCCCTCTGGGCGAAGATCCGCTACAACGGCCGCGGCGAGACCGGTTTCGCCCTGCACGACCTCCAGATCTTCTTCACCGCCGTGGCCGGCCCGATGGCCTACCTGGCCTGGCGGGTACTGCTGCGGCCCTTCTGGGCGCTGCTGATCGCGGTTCCGGCCGCGGTGGTCTTCCTCGACCCGATCCGCCCGTACAGCCACATCGTCATGATCGTGCTGCTCCCGCTGCTCGGTTACTGGCTGCGCGAGATGCGCCTGGCCGGCCGGCTCACCACGTGGCACCTGCTGCTGCGCGGCACCGCCGTCGGCCTGATCTTCGGCGCGCTGTTCCTCTGGTACTCCGGCTGGTACATCTGGGCCGCACCCGGCGCTGCCGCGGCCGCGCTGTTCTTCTTCCCGTGGCGCCAGGGCGCCGCGACGGCCAAGAGGGCGGGCCTGTACGTCGGAGCCACGCTGGTGTCGGCCGCCGTCGTCGGCGCCCCGCTGCTGTACCAGATGGTCCGGCTGGGCTCGGAGAACCCCGACCGCTACGCCTTCCTCGCCGTCTACGCGGATCCCACGTACGTCCTCGGCTGGGTCTCGGACCGGTCCGGGACCCTGACCTACCAGACCTGGCCGGTGGCCGGCGAGCTGGCGGG
This sequence comes from Streptomyces sp. NPDC050448, assembly GCF_040655295.1. NCBI lineage: Bacteria > Bacillati > Actinomycetota > Actinomycetes > Kitasatosporales > Streptomycetaceae > Streptomyces > Streptomyces sp. NPDC050448. The sequence continues at coordinate 71,371 of NZ_JBFAJR010000028.1, forward strand.
CCAGAGCGGGTTCGCCCTGCTGCTGCTGTTCGGGGTGGGCCTCGGCCTCGGCCTCGGCCTGCGCAACGTCATGGTCCGCACCGCGGCGGCGGTCCTGGCGGGCGCCTGGCTCGCCCGCTTCTGGTTCGCCGGGCACATGGCCCACGACAAGGCCATCCAGCTCTACCCGCGCACCACGTGGATCATCATGTACTGCCTGATGATCCTGGCCGTGCTCGGCATGATGGCGGTGGTGAACCGGGGCTCCGGGTGGATCGAGCGCACGCTGCGCCCGACCGGGGCGGGGGCCGGGGCCTCCCGGGTCATTCCGCGGCGGGTGGTCCGCCAGCTCGCCGCCGGCATGGTGTGCGTGGTCGCCCTGTTCGCGACCATGGGTGCGTCCTGGTCGGTCAACCGCTACATGCCCTCGTCCGACGTCGACTCGATGGGCATCGACGCGTACCGCGCGCACACCATCAAGAAGCGGGACGGCAGCTGCCCGCGCTTCTCGCCCGTCAAGGACTGCAAGGACATCGAGAAGGACGACTGGAAGCCCGGCCCCATTCAGGACTTCATCTGGTGCGCCGGCATCGTGGCCGACGACTGGCCCAGCGTCTGCGGGATGAACGCGCCCAAGCGCGTCCGCTCCAGGGCGGACATCGAGAAGGACGAGCAGGTCGAGAAGGACGCCCGGAAGGCCGCCAAGGTCAAGAGGGACGCCCAGAAGAACTGAGGGGCCACGCGGTCCGGGAACCAGAAGCTCGCGCTCAGGCCCCCGGGGCCAGGGCCGCGCCCTGCTCTCGCGGCGGGGCGAACGGGATTCCGGGGACCGGTGTGCCCGCCGTCGTGCCCGTGGGCGGGCCCGGGCGGATCCCAAGGGGGGCCCGGGAAGCCTCGCTGCGCGGTGCGGTTTGACCGATCACCGCGGAGGGGTATTCTCTTCGGCCCGATTGGCGCAGTACGTGTCTTGTATGGCAGACTACTCAAGTTGCTCGGCTGAGTGCCGATGCTGCGCGCCTCCCGCCGGGAGGACCGGAAGCAAGTCCCACAGTACTCGTCGCCTTCATCTGCCTTTCGGGGCAGCAATGGGGCGGACGTACGGGAATCTTCTGGGAAGCGTCAGCACGGTGTCGGCCAGGCACTCGGTGGGTGTTTCTCCCCCGAACCGCGGTCTTGGGACCGCACCCCCTTGGACGAGGGAATTTCCGTATGGGAATTTTCTGTAGAGGGAGTGCGACACGCCCGACCGCGTGGGTCGGAGAGAAGCGGTGGAGAGATCCACAGCCGACCGAGAGCCAGAGCGTTTCCACAACAGACAGGACTACGGAGTAGCCATGGCGGGACAGAAGATCCGCATCCGGCTCAAGGCCTACGACCACGAGGTCATCGACTCCTCGGCGAAGAAGATCGTCGAGACGGTGACCCGCACTGGTGCGTCGGTCGCAGGCCCGGTGCCGCTGCCCACTGAGAAGAACGTGTACTGCGTCATCAAGTCGCCGCACAAGTACAAGGACTCGCGCGAGCACTTCGAGATGCGCACGCACAAGCGCCTGATCGACATCCTCGACCCGACGCCCAAGACCGTTGACTCGCTGATGCGCCTGGACCTTCCGGCCGGCGTTGACATCGAGATCAAGCTCTGAGAGGCGTCGAGAAGATGGCAAAGCAGATCAAGGGCGTCCTGGGCGAGAAGCTCGGCATGACCCAGGTCTGGGACGAGAACAACCGTGTCGTCCCGGTGACCGTTGTCAAGGCCGGGCCCTGCGTCGTTACCCAGGTCCGTACGAACGACATCGACGGCTACGAGTCGGTCCAGATCGCCTTCGGCGAGATCGACCCGCGCAAGGTGAACAAGCCCCTCAAGGGCCACTTCGCCAAGGCCGACGTGACCCCGCGCCGCCACCTGGTGGAGCTCCGCACCTCCGACGCCAGCGAGTACACGCTCGGCCAGGAGATCACCGCCCAGGTGTTCGAGTCCGGCGTCAAGGTTGACGTCACGGGCAACAGCAAGGGCAAGGGCTTCGCCGGTGTCATGAAGCGGCACAACTTCCGGGGCCTCGGCGCCGGTCACGGTGTGCAGCGCAAGCACCGCTCCCCCGGTTCGATCGGTGGCTGCGCCACCCCTGGGCGTGTCTTCAAGGGCATGCGCATGGCCGGTCGTATGGGCAACGAGCGCGTCACCACCCAGAACCTGACCATCCACGCGGTTGACGCGGAGAAGGGTCTGCTCCTCATCAAGGGCGCAGTCCCCGGTCCGAACGGCGGCCTCGTCCTGGTCCGTACCGCGGCCAAGGGGGCTTGAGGTAATGAGCACCATTGACATCCTTTCGCCGGCAGGCGACAAGGCCGGTACCGTCGAGCTCCCCGCGGAGATCTTCGACGCGAAGACCAGCGTTCCGCTGATCCACCAGGTCGTTGTCGCTCAGCTGGCTGCTGCCCGTCAGGGCACGCACAAGACCAAGCGTCGTGGCGAAGTCCGTGGTGGTGGCCGCAAGCCGTACCGCCAGAAGGGCACCGGCCGCGCCCGTCAGGGTTCGACCCGCGCTCCGCAGTTCGTCGGCGGTGGCGTCGTCCACGGCCCGCAGCCGCGTGACTACTCCCAGCGGACCCCGAAGAAGATGAAGGCCGCCGCCCTCCGCGGTGCCCTCTCGGACCGTGCGCGCCACTCCCGCATCCACGTCGTCACCGGCGTGGTCGAGGGTGCCGCCTCCACGAAGGCCGCCAAGACGCTGTTCGGCAAGATCTCGGAGCGCAAGAACCTGCTCCTGGTCGTCGAGCGCGCCGACGAGGCCGCGTGGCTGTCCGCCCGCAACCTGCCCCAGGTTCACATCCTGGAGCCGGGCCAGCTGAACACGTACGACGTGATCGTCTCTGACGACGTGGTCTTCACTCAGGCCGCTTTCGAGTCCTTCGTGTCTGGCCCCAAGGCCGATGAGACCGAAGGGAGCGACGCCTGATGTCTGAGGCGACCGTTACCAGCAAGACCTTCACTGACCCGCGCGACCTGCTGATCAAGCCGGTTGTCTCGGAGAAGAGCTACGCGCTGCTGGACGAGAACAAGTACACGTTCATCGTCGCGCCTGGCGCCAACAAGACCCAGATCAAGCAGGCCGTCGAGGCGGTCTTCTCGGTCAAGGTCACCGGGGTCAACACGATCAACCGTCAGGGTAAGCGCAAGCGCACCAAGACCGGTTTCGGCAAGCGCGCCAACACCAAGCGCGCCATCGTGACCCTCGCTGAGGGCGACCGAATCGACATCTTCGGCGGCCAGGCCTCCTAACGGAGGTCTAGTCGTCCGGAATCGGACGAGGACTGAGAAATGGGTATCCGCAAGTACAAGCCGACGACCCCGGGCCGTCGTGGCTCCAGCGTCGCCGACTTTGTCGAGATCACGCGGTCCACGCCGGAGAAGTCGCTGGTTCGCCCGCTGCACAGCAAGGGCGGCCGTAACAACACCGGTCGGATCACCGTTCGCCACCAGGGTGGTGGACACAAGCGCGCCTACCGCGTGATCGACTTCCGTCGTCACGACAAGGACGGCGTGCCGGCCAAGGTCGCGCACATCGAGTACGACCCCAACCGCACCGCGCGCATCGCGCTCCTGCACTACGCGGACGGCGAGAAGCGCTACATCATCGCGCCGAAGGCTCTGAAGCAGGGCGACCGGATTGAGAACGGCCCGACGGCCGACATCAAGCCCGGTAACAACCTGGCGCTCCGCAACATCCCGGTCGGTACCACGATCCACGCGATCGAGCTCCGTCCCGGTGGCGGCGCGAAGTTCGCCCGCTCGGCTGGTGCCTCCGTGCAGCTGCTGGCGAAGGAGGGCACCATGGCCCACCTCCGCATGCCGTCCGGCGAGATCCGTCTCGTCGACGCCCGCTGCCGCGCCACCGTCGGCGAGGTCGGCAACGCCGAGCAGTCGAACATCAACTGGGGCAAGGCCGGCCGCATGCGCTGGAAGGGCGTTCGCCCGTCCGTCCGCGGTGTCGCGATGAACCCGGTTGACCACCCGCACGGTGGTGGTGAGGGTAAGACCAGTGGTGGTCGCCACCCGGTCTCCCCGTGGGGTCAGAAGGAGGGTCGTACTCGCTCGCCGAAGAAGGCTTCGAGCAAGTACATCGTCCGCCGCCGCAAGACGAACAAGAAGCGCTAGGAGCGGGTTTAGATGCCGCGCAGTCTCAAGAAGGGGCCCTTCGTCGACGACCACCTCGTAAAGAAGGTGGACGTCCAGAACGAAGCCGGCACCAAGAACGTCATCAAGACCTGGTCCCGTCGCTCGATGATCATCCCCAGCATGCTGGGTCACACCATCGCGGTGCACAACGGCAAGACCCACGTCCCGGTGTTCGTCACCGAGTCGATGGTCGGCCACAAGCTCGGCGAGTTCTCGCCGACTCGCACCTTCCGCGGCCACGTCAAGGACGACCGGAAGTCGAAGCGCCGCTAAAGGCGGGGTGGTAACGACTATGACTTACACCGAAGGGACAACCATGGAAGCCAGGGCCCAGGCGCGGTACATCCGCGTCACGCCCATGAAGGCCCGCCGAGTGGTGGACCTTATCCGTGGCATGGATGCCACGGAGGCTCAGGCGGTCCTGCGTTTCGCCCCGCAGGCCGCGAGCGTGCCGGTCGGCAAGGTGCTGGACAGCGCCATTGCCAACGCCGCACACAACTACAACCACCCGGACGCCTCCACGCTGGTCATCAGCGAGGCGTTCGTGGACGAGGGCCCGACCCTGAAGCGGTTCCGTCCGCGTGCGCAGGGCCGTGCCTACCGGATCCGCAAGCGGACCAGCCACATCACCGTGGTCGTCAGCAGCAAGGAAGGTTCCCGGTAATGGGCCAGAAGGTAAACCCGCACGGGTTCCGGCTCGGCATCACCACCGACTTCAAGTCGCGTTGGTACGCCGACAAGCTGTACAAGGACTACGTCAAGGAAGACGTCGCCATCCGTCGGATGATGACGTCCGGCATGGAGCGCGCCGGCATCTCGAAGGTTGAGATCGAGCGCACCCGTGACCGCGTGCGTGTGGACATCCACACCGCTCGTCCGGGCATCGTCATCGGCCGCCGTGGCGCCGAGGCCGACCGCATCCGCGGTGACCTCGAGAAGCTCACGGGCAAGCAGGTCCAGCTGAACATCCTCGAGGTCAAGAACCCCGAGCTCGACGCTCAGCTGGTTGCCCAGGCCGTTGCCGAGCAGCTCTCCTCCCGCGTCTCCTTCCGTCGCGCCATGCGTAAGAGCATGCAGGGCACGATGAAGGCCGGCGCCAAGGGCATCAAGATCCAGTGTGGCGGCCGTCTCGGCGGCGCCGAGATGTCCCGCTCCGAGTTCTACCGCGAGGGTCGTGTGCCGCTGCACACGCTGCGCGCGAACGTGGACTACGGCTTCTTCGAGGCCAAGACCACCTTCGGCCGTATCGGTGTGAAGGTCTGGATCTACAAGGGCGACGTCAAGAACATCGCCGAGGTTCGCGCCGAGAACGCTGCGGCCCGTGCGGGTAACCGCCCGGCCCGTGGCGCGCAGGGCGCTGGCGACCGTCCCGCCGGCCGTGGTGGCCGTGGTGGCGAGCGCGGCGGCCGTGGTGGCCGCAAGCCGCAGCAGGCTGCAGGCGCCGAGGCCCCCAAGGCCGACGCTCCCGCCGCCGCTCCGGCCGAGAGCACCGGAACGGAGGCCTGACCGACATGCTGATCCCTCGTAGGGTCAAGCACCGCAAGCAGCACCACCCGAAGCGCCGCGGTATGGCCAAGGGCGGTACTGAGGTCTCGTTCGGCGAGTACGGCATCCAGGCGCTGACCCCGGCGTACGTGACGAACCGCCAGATCGAGGCGGCTCGTATCGCGATGACCCGCCACATCAAGCGTGGCGGCAAGGTCTGGATCAACATCTACCCGGACCGCCCGCTGACCAAGAAGCCTGCCGAGACCCGCATGGGTTCCGGTAAGGGTTCTCCCGAGTGGTGGATCGCGAACGTGCACCCGGGCCGGGTCATGTTCGAGCTGTCCTACCCGAACGAGAAGATTGCTCGTGAGGCGCTCACCCGCGCTGCTCACAAGCTTCCGATGAAGTGCCGGATTGTTCGGCGCGAGGCAGGTGAGTCGTGATGGCGACGGGAACCAAGGCGTCCGAGCTGCGTGAGCTCGGCAACGAGGAGCTCGTTGGCAAGCTGCGCGAGGCCAAGGAGGAGCTGTTCAAGCTCCGCTTCCAGGCGGCCACGGGTCAGCTGGAGAACAACGGCCGGCTCAAGTCCGTCCGTAAGGACATCGCTCGCATCTACACCCTGATGCACGAGCGTGAGCTCGGTATCGAGACGGTGGAGAGCGCCTGATGAGCGAGAAGAACGTGACTGAGACGAACGAGCGCGGTTTCCGCAAGACCCGTGAGGGTCTCGTCGTCAGCGACAAGATGGACAAGACCGTCGTCGTCGCTGTCGAGGACCGCGTGAAGCACGCCCTGTACGGCAAGGTCATCCGCCGTACGAACAAGCTCAAGGCGCACGACGAGCAGAACGCTGCCGGCGTCGGCGACCGCGTCCTCATCATGGAGACGCGTCCGCTGTCGGCGAGCAAGCGCTGGCGCATCGTCGAGATCCTCGAGAAGGCCAAGTAAGGAAATTCGCGCAAGCGAATTCCAATAGTCAAGGCCTGAGGGGTTTCCCTCAGGTTCGTTCCGCCAGGCTCGGTGGGGGCTGCCGCTCTTCGGAGTGAAGCCCCCGCCGGGAACCGGCAGACAAACAGGAGATACACGTGATCCAGCAGGAGTCGCGACTGCGTATCGCCGACAACACTGGTGCGAAGGAAATCCTTTGCATCCGTGTTCTCGGTGGTTCGGGTCGCCGCTACGCGGGCATCGGTGACGTCATCGTCGCCACCGTCAAGGACGCGATCCCCGGTGGCAACGTAAAGAAGGGTGACGTCGTCAAGGCGGTCATCGTTCGCACCGTCAAGGAGCGTCGCCGCCAGGACGGCTCGTACATCCGCTTCGACGAGAACGCCGCCGTCATTCTGAAGAACGACGGCGACCCTCGCGGCACCCGTATCTTCGGCCCGGTGGGCCGTGAGCTGCGCGAGAAGAAGTTCATGAAGATCATCTCGCTCGCGCCGGAGGTGCTGTAAGCATGAAGATCAAGAAGGGCGACCTGGTTCAGGTCATCACCGGTAAGGACAAGGGCAAGCAGGGCAAGGTCATCATGGCCATCCCTACTGAGAACCGTGTCCTCGTCGAGGGTGTCAACCGGGTCAAGAAGCACACCAAGGCCGGCCAGACCGCTGGTGGTTCGCAGACCGGCGGCATCGTGATCGTCGAGGCGCCGATCCACGTCAGCAACGTTCAGCTGGTTGTGGAGAAGGACGGCCAGAAGGTCGTTACCCGCGTCGGTTTCCGCTTCGATGACGAGGGCAACAAGATCCGCGTTGCCAAGCGGACGGGTGAGGACATCTGATGGCTACCACTCCGCGTCTCAAGACGAAGTACCGCGAGGACATCTCGGGCAAGCTGCGTGAGGAGTTCTCCTACGAGAACGTCATGCAGATCCCCGGTCTCGTGAAGATCGTGGTCAACATGGGTGTGGGCGACGCCGCCCGCGACTCCAAGCTGATCGACGGCGCCATCAAGGACCTGACGACGATCACCGGTCAGAAGCCGGCCGTCACGAAGGCCCGCAAGTCCATCGCGCAGTTCAAGCTGCGCGAGGGTCAGCCGATCGGCTGCCACGTCACCCTCCGTGGTGACCGCATGTGGGAGTTCCTGGACCGTACGCTGTCGCTCGCGCTGCCGCGTATCCGTGACTTCCGTGGTCTGTCGCCGAAGCAGTTCGACGGCCGTGGTAACTACACCTTCGGTCTCACGGAGCAGGTCATGTTCCACGAGATCGACCAGGACAAGATCGACCGTACCCGGGGTATGGACATCACCGTGGTCACCACGGCGACCAACGACGCTGAGGGCCGCGCGCTCCTTCGTCACCTCGGCTTCCCCTTCAAGGAGGCGTAAGCGAGATGGCGAAGAAGGCTCTCATCGCGAAGGCTGCCCGCAAGCCCAAGTTCGGTGTACGTGCGTACACCCGCTGCCAGCGCTGCGGTCGTCCCCACTCCGTGTACCGCAAGTTCGGCCTGTGCCGCGTCTGCCTTCGTGAGATGGCTCACCGTGGCGAGCTGCCGGGCGTGACCAAGAGCTCCTGGTAATTCCCTCTCGTCCGCAAGGACTTGGGAACTTCCAGGCACTCTCGGTAAGCATCTGGTCGGTGGGTGCCCTGCTCCGCATGCCGTAGGCTTGCGGGGTTGGGCGTCCGCCGTCCATAACGACTTACTACGCCGTAGGTCCCCGCACCGCACCCGTCCCGCCACTGAGTGGGGAGAGGGATGGCGCATACAGGAAACCCCGGCGAGAGAGGCCGAAGGCCACTTCATGACCATGACTGACCCGATCGCAGACATGCTGACCCGTCTGCGTAACGCTAACTCGGCGTACCACGACACTGTCGTGATGCCGCACAGCAAGATCAAGTCGCACATCGCGGAGATCCTCAAGCAGGAGGGTTTCATCACCGGCTGGAAGGTCGAGGACGCCGAGGTCGGCAAGAACCTCGTCCTCGAGCTGAAGTTCGGGCCGAACCGTGAGCGCTCCATCGCGGGCATCAAGCGGATCTCGAAGCCCGGTCTGCGCGTGTACGCAAAGTCCACCAACCTGCCGAAGGTCCTCGGCGGCCTGGGCGTGGCGATCATCTCCACGTCCCACGGTCTCCTGACCGGCCAGCAGGCAGGCAAGAAGGGCGTAGGTGGGGAAGTCCTCGCCTACGTCTGGTAGTCGGGAACGGAGGAAAAGCAATGTCGCGAATCGGCAAGCTCCCCATCCAGGTTCCCGCCGGTGTGGACGTCACCATCGATGGCCGCACGGTCGCGGTGAAGGGCCCCAAGGGTCTCCTCTCGCACACCGTCGCCGCGCCGATCGAGATCGTCAAGGGTGAGGAAGGCGTTCTGAACGTCATCCGCCCCAACGACGAGCGTCAGAACAAGGCCCTGCACGGCCTGTCCCGCACGCTGGTGGCGAACATGATCACCGGTGTGACCACGGGGTACGTCAAGGCTCTCGAGATCAGCGGTGTCGGTTACCGCGTCGCCGCGAAGGGCTCCGCTCTGGAGTTCCAGCTTGGTTACAGCCACCCGATCCTGATCGAGGCGCCCGAGGGCATCTCCTTCAAGGTCGAGTCGCCCACCAAGTTCTCGGTCGAGGGCATCGACAAGCAGAAGGTCGGCGAGGTCGCCGCCAACATCCGCAAGCTGCGGAAGCCCGACCCGTACAAGGCCAAGGGTGTCAAGTACGCCGGCGAAGTCATCCGCCGCAAGGTCGGAAAGGCTGGTAAGTAGCCATGGCATACGGTGTGAAGATCGCCAAGGGCGACGCGTACAAGCGCGCTGCCAAGGCTCGCCGCCACATCCGCATTCGCAAGAACGTGTCGGGTACGGCGGAGCGTCCGCGCCTCGTCGTGACGCGTTCCAACCGCAACATCGTTGCTCAGGTCATCGACGACCTCCAGGGTCACACCCTGGCGTCCGCGTCGACCCTGGACACCTCGATCCGCGGTGGCGAAGGCGACAAGAGCGCCCAGGCCCAGGCCGTCGGCGCGCTCGTGGCCGAGCGTGCGAAGGCTGCCGGCGTCGAGACCGTTGTCTTTGACCGCGGTGGCAACCGATACGCCGGGCGCATTGCCGCTCTGGCTGACGCCGCCCGCGAAGCCGGGCTGAAGTTCTAAGCCCCGGTTCCGGGACTCACGGACGTAACAGAGAGAGGTAATCCAATGGCTGGACCCCAGCGCCGCGGAAGCGGTGCCGGTGGCGGCGAGCGGCGGGACCGGAAGGGTCGCGACGGTGGCCCTGCCGCCGAGAAGACCGCTTACGTTGAGCGCGTTGTCGCGATCAACCGCGTCGCCAAGGTTGTCAAGGGTGGTCGCCGCTTCAGCTTCACCGCGCTGGTCGTGGTGGGCGACGGTGACGGCACTGTAGGTGTCGGTTACGGCAAGGCCAAGGAAGTTCCCGCGGCCATCGCCAAGGGCGTCGAGGAAGCCAAGAAGAGCTTCTTCAAGGTCCCGCGCATCCAGGGCACCATTCCTCACCCGATCACGGGCGAGCGTGCTGCGGGCGTCGTGCTGCTGAAGCCGGCTTCCCCCGGTACCGGTGTTATCGCCGGTGGCCCGGTGCGCGCCGTTCTGGAGTGCGCCGGCGTTCACGACATCCTGTCGAAGTCGCTCGGCTCTTCCAACGCGATCAACATCGTGCACGCGACCGTGGCGGCCCTCAAGGGCCTGCAGCGTCCCGAGGAGATCGCGGCTCGCCGTGGTCTGCCCCTCGAGGACGTCGCCCCCGCGGCTCTCCTTCGTGCACGTGCTGGGGCGGGTGCGTAATGGCTCGCCTCAAGATCACGCAGACGAAGTCGTACATCGGCAGCAAGCAGAACCACCGCGACACGCTGCGTTCGCTCGGGCTCAAGCGCCTGAACGACGTCGTCGTCAAGGAGGACCGCCCCGAGTTCCGCGGAATGGTTCACACCGTCCGCCACCTCGTGACGGTTGAGGAGGTTGACTAATCATGGCTGAGAACAGCCCGCTGAAGGCCCACAACCTCCGTCCCGCCCCCGGCGCCAAGACCGCGAAGACCCGTGTCGGTCGTGGTGAGGCGTCGAAGGGTAAGACGGCCGGTCGTGGTACGAAGGGCCAGAAGGCCCGTTACCAGATCCCGCAGCGCTTCGAGGGTGGGCAGATGCCCCTCCACATGCGCCTGCCGAAGCTCAAGGGCTTCAAGAACCCGTTCCGCACCGAGTTCCAGGTTGTCAACCTGGACAAGCTCGGCGCTCTCTACCCCGAGGGTGGAGAGGTCACGGTGGCCGACCTGGTCGCCAAGGGCGCGGTTCGCAAGAACAGCCTCGTCAAGGTCCTGGGCCAGGGCGAGATCTCCGTGGCGCTGACGGTTTCGGTTGACGCCGTTTCCGCCTCCGCCAAGGAGAAGATTGCCGCTGCCGGCGGCACCGTCACCGAGCTCGTCTAAGACGAACCGGGTGACAGATAGCTAGAAACCCGACCGGGGATGCCTCACATTTGGGGCATCCCCGGTTGGTCGTTCCACGGGGGGCGCAGTCGCCGGTAAGGTGGCCTGCACCTTTGCTTGTACGTATTCGTCGATCCCTCAGACCGTCACCTCTGACGCAGTAGCGCGGGGGTCGCAGGAGGCACCGTGCTCACCGCGTTCGCCCGGGCGTTCAAGACGCCCGACCTGCGCAAGAAGCTGCTCTTCACGCTCGGCATCATCGTGCTGTTCCGGCTCGGGTCCCACATCCCGGTACCCGGCGTGAGCTACAAGAACGTTCAGATCTGTGTCGACCAGGCCGGAAGCAACAACAGCCTCTTCGGGCTCGTCAACATGTTCAGCGGCGGTGCGCTGCTGCAGATCACGATCTTTGCGCTCGGCATCATGCCGTACATCACGGCGAGCATCATCCTGCAGCTGCTGACCGTGGTCATCCCGAAGCTGGAGAACCTCAAAAAAGAGGGTCAGTCCGGCACCGCGAAGATCACTCAGTACACGCGCTATCTGACGGTCGCACTCGCGATCCTGCAGGGCACCGGCCTCGTCGCCACTGCCCGCACTGGTGCCCTGTTCCAGGGCTGCCAGGTCGCCAGCCAGATCGTTCCGAACCGGTCGATCTTCACCACCATCGTCATGGTCGTCACGATGACCGCCGGTACCTGCGTCGTCATGTGGCTCGGCGAGCTCGTGACCGACCGCGGCATCGGCAACGGCATGTCGATCCTGATGTTCATCTCGATCGCCGCCGGCTTCATGGGCGCCCTCTGGCAGATCAAGCTCCAGGGCAAGATCGCCGGCGGCTGGGTCGAGTTCGGCGTGGTCATCCTCGTCGGCCTGGCCATGGTCGCCCTGGTGGTCTTCGTCGAGCAGGCGCAGCGACGGATTCCGGTCCAGTACGCGAAGCGCATGATCGGCCGCCGTGCGTACGGGGGCACCTCGACGTACATCCCGCTCAAGGTGAACCAGGCGGGTGTGATCCCGGTCATCTTCGCCTCGTCGCTGCTGTACATCCCGGCGCTGATCGTCCAGTTCAGCGGTTCGACCGCGAGCTGGGCCACCTGGATCCAGAAGCACTTCGTCAAGGGCGACCACCCGTACTACATCGCCGCCTACTTCCTCCTGATCGTCTTCTTCGCGTTCTTCTACGTGGCGATTTCGTTCAACCCCGAGGAAGTTGCAGACAACATGAAGAAGTATGGTGGGTTCATCCCGGGTATTCGCGCCGGTCGACCCACCGCTGAGTACCTGAGCTACGTGCTCAACCGGATCACCTGGCCGGGGTCGCTGTACCTGGGTCTCATCGCTCTTGTGCCGACGATGGCGTTGGCCGGCTTCGGAGCGAACCAGAACTTCCCGTTCGGCGGGACGAGCATCCTCATCATCGTGGGTGTGGGTCTGGAAACCGTGAAGCAGATCGAGAGCCAGCTCCAGCAGCGCAATTACGAAGGGTTCCTCCGCTGATGCGAATCGTCCTCGTCGGACCGCCCGGTGCGGGCAAGGGAACGCAGGCCGCGTTCCTTGCGAAGAACCTGTCGATCCCGCACATCTCCACGGGCGACCTCTTCCGCGCCAACATCAGCCGGAACACCGAGCTGGGCCAGCGCGCGAAGGCGTTCATGGACGCCGGTGACCTCGTCCCCGACGAGATCACCATCGGCATGGCCAAGGACCGGATGGAGCAGCCGGACGCCGTGAACGGCTTCCTGCTGGACGGCTTCCCGCGCAACGTCTCGCAGGCCGAGGCGCTGGACGAGATGCTGAAGACGGCGGCCATGAAGCTCGACGCCGTCCTCGACCTGGAGGTCGAGGAGGACGAGGTCGTCAAGCGCATCGCCGGTCGCCGGATCTGCCGCAACGACTCTGCGCACGTCTTCCACGTGGTGTACGCCGCGCCGAAGGCCGAGGGCGTCTGCGACGTCTGCGGCGGCGAGCTGTACCAGCGCGACGACGACTCGGAGGCCACGGTCCGCAACCGGCTCGAGGTCTACCACACGCAGACCGAGCCGATCATCGACTACTACAAGGCCCAGGGCCTGCTGGTGACCATCCCGGCCCTCGGTGAGGTCGCGGACGTCACGCAGCGCGCGATGGACGCCCTCAAGAAGTAGTACCCCTGTTCGTGCAGTACGGCCGCGGTGTCCTCGAGACGCCGCGGCCGTCTGCATGAAGCAGATGGTGCCGACCTCAGCCAATAATTGAGGAACCACAGCGGAGAGCAACCACCTCCGCGAGAGCGGCGGCGGTCCGGCCGCACAGAAGGGCAGGCTTTTCCCATGGTCCAGATCAAGACCCCCGAGCAGATCGCGAAGATGCGCGAGGCAGGGCTGGTCGTCGCCGCGATCCACGCGGCGACCCGTGAGGCGGCCGTGCCGGGCGCCACGACGCGGGATCTGGACATGGTGGCCCGCAAGGTCATCGCGGATGCCGGGGCCAAGTCGAACTTCCTCGGCTACGGCGGCTTCCCCGCGACGATCTGCACCTCGGTGAACGAGGTCGTCGTCCACGGCATCCCGGACGACAAGACGGTCCTCAAGGACGGCGACGTCATCTCGATCGACGCCGGCGCGATCGTCGACGGCTGGCACGGCGACGCCGCGTACACGGCCTTCGTGGGCAACGGCCACGCTCCGGAGCTCATCGAGCTCTCCCGGGTGACCGAGGAGTCCATGTGGGCCGGCATCGCCGCCATGAAGCTCGGCAACCGCCTCGTGGACATCTCCAAGGCGATCGAGGGCTACATCCGCCGCCAGCCGCGGCCCGCGACCGGCAAGTACGGGATCATCGAGGACTACGGCGGCCACGGCATCGGGTCCGAGATGCACATGGACCCCCACCTGCTGAACTACGTCTCGCGCAAGCGGGGCAAGGGCATCAAGCTGGTCCCGGGCGTCTGCCTGGCGATCGAGCCGATGGTCTCCCTGGGCACCCCCCAGACGGAGGTTCTGGCGGACGACTGGACGGTCATCACGACGGACGGCACCTGGTCCTCGCACTGGGAGCACTCCATCGCGCTGACGGAGGCCGGCCCCATCGTCCTGACCAGCCCGGACTGCGGCAAGGCGAAGCTGGCGGAGTACGGCGTGACGACGGCGCCTGACCCGCTGGGCTGATCCGGCCGGGAGCCCGGGCCGCGTCGACGGACGGAGTCCGGCGCAGCCTCGCGAAGCTTGTGAGGCGCGCCAGCGCCGAGCCCGCGAGCGGGGCGTCCGGGAATCGGACTGCGGCAAGGCGAAGCTGGCGGAGTACGGCGTGACGACGGCGCCGGATCCCCTCGGTTAATGATCTAGTCTGTGGGGCAAACTTTCCGGATTCGTCTTTCTGGGTGCCCTGACGTAGACTGACTCGTCGGCTCCTTTGCACCCGCATGTCCTCATGTGAAGCAGGGAGCTGATCAAGGTAGCCGATTCGAAGGGCGAAGCGTGGCCAAGAAGCAAGGTGCCATCGAAATCGAGGGCACCGTGATCGAGTCCCTCCCGAACGCGATGTTCAAGGTGGAACTGCAGAACGGTCACAAGGTCCTCGCGCACATCAGCGGCAAGATGCGTATGCACTACATCCGCATCCTCCCGGATGACCGGGTCGTTGTGGAGCTGTCTCCGTACGACCTGACGCGTGGCCGGATCGTCTACCGATACAAGTAGATCTTGTCCTCACTCCTGCCTGGGCGCACGTCCCGGTACGGGTGGTGGCACTGACCCGGAGAACCTCACCAACATGAAGGTCAAGCCGAGCGTCAAGAAGATCTGCGACAAGTGCAAGGTGATCCGCCGTCACGGTCGGGTCATGGTCATCTGCGACAACCTGCGCCACAAGCAGCGCCAGGGCTGACGCACGCCGACCGACCTGCACTACGCAGTTCTTCGCGCGACGTAAGAAAACGTACATACGCAGAGCCCGCCCAGCCCTGAAGAGGGCCGGCGGCACCTCCGGCGGGGGCCGGAGACCCGGGCGTACCACCACCCATCAGGTGTGGTCGGCGGTCGGGAGTGGCTCTGCGGAAGACCCCCGAACACACAGGAGCCATTGAATGGCACGCGTTTCCGGTGTTGACATCCCGCGCGAAAAGCGTGTGGAGATCGCACTCACCTACGTCTTCGGTATCGGGCGCACCCGGTCCAAGGAGATCCTCGCCTCCACCGGCGTGAACCCGAACACCCGCGTTCGTGACCTGGCCGAAGAGGACCTCGTCAAGATCCGCGAGTACGTGGACGCCAACCTCCGTACCGAGGGTGACCTCCGCCGCGAGATCCAGGGCGACATTCGCCGCAAGATCGAGATCCAGTGCTACCAGGGCATCCGCCACCGTCGTGGCCTGCCGGTGCACGGTCAGCGCACCAGCACGAACGCGCGTACCCGCAAGGGCCCGCGTCGCGCGATCGCCGGTAAGAAGAAGCCGGGCAAGAAGTAGTCCTGTTCAGCGGTCTTGCGCTGTAGGACCGACCACCTCCCGTAGGAGATTTAGATGCCCCCCAAGGGTCGTCAGGGCGCTGCCAAGAAGGTGCGCCGCAAGGAAAAGAAGAACGTCGCTCACGGGCACGCCCACATCAAGAGCACGTTCAACAACACGATCGTCTCGATCACGGACCCCTCGGGCAACGTGATCTCCTGGGCCTCCGCCGGCCACGTCGGCTTCAAGGGCTCGCGCAAGTCCACCCCCTTCGCCGCGCAGATGGCCGCCGAGTCGGCCGCCCGCCGCGCGCAGGAGCACGGCATGCGCAAGGTTGACGTCTTCGTCAAGGGTCCGGGCTCCGGCCGCGAGACCGCGATCCGCTCCCTCCAGGCCACCGGCCTCGAGGTCGGCTCGATCCAGGACGTCACCCCCACCCCGCACAACGG
This sequence comes from Streptomyces sp. NPDC050448, assembly GCF_040655295.1. Classification (NCBI taxonomy): domain Bacteria; kingdom Bacillati; phylum Actinomycetota; class Actinomycetes; order Kitasatosporales; family Streptomycetaceae; genus Streptomyces; species Streptomyces sp. NPDC050448. Next base: position 87,268 of record NZ_JBFAJR010000028.1, read on the forward strand.
CTGCCGCCCGCCGAAGCGCCGCCGCGTCTGACGCAGCGACGCCTGTGCGTCTTTGAGTGTCCGGGCGGTACGACCCCTTCGGGGGCCGTGCCGCCCGTACCCTTGCAGTACCCAGCAGTACGTGTCGGGCGTCAAATAGTGGGCGTCCACGACTGAAGGAACACAGACATGCTTATCGCTCAGCGTCCTTCGCTGACCGAAGAGGTCGTCGACGAGTACCGCTCGCGGTTCGTGATCGAGCCGCTCGAGCCGGGCTTCGGCTACACCCTCGGCAACTCGCTGCGCCGCACGCTCCTGTCCTCGATCCCGGGTGCCGCTGTCACCAGCATCCGCGTGGACGGCGTCCTGCACGAGTTCACCACCGTGCCCGGTGTCAAGGAAGACGTCACCGACATCATCCTCAACATCAAGCAGCTGGTCGTCTCCTCGGAGCACGACGAGCCGGTCGTGATGTACCTGCGCAAGCAGGGTCCCGGCCTGGTCACCGCTGCCGACATCGCGCCCCCGGCCGGTGTCGAGGTGCACAACCCGGACCTGGTCCTCGCCACGCTCAACGGCAAGGGCAAGCTGGAGATGGAGCTGACCGTCGAGCGCGGTCGCGGCTACGTCTCCGCCGTCCAGAACAAGCAGCTGGGCCAGGAGATCGGCCGTATCCCGATCGACTCCATCTACAGCCCGGTCCTCAAGGTCACCTACAAGGTCGAGGCGACCCGAGTCGAGCAGCGCACCGACTTCGACAAGCTGATCGTCGACGTCGAGACCAAGCAGGCCATGCGCCCGCGTGACGCCATGGCGTCCGCCGGCAAGACCCTGGTCGAGCTGTTCGGTCTGGCCCGCGAGCTCAACATCGACGCCGAGGGCATCGACATGGGCCCGTCCCCGACGGACGCCGCCCTGGCCGCCGACCTGGCGCTGCCGATCGAGGAGCTCGAGCTCACCGTTCGGTCGTACAACTGCCTCAAGCGCGAGGGCATCCACTCCGTGGGTGAGCTCGTCGCCCGCTCCGAGGCGGACCTGCTCGACATCCGCAACTTCGGTGCGAAGTCGATCGACGAGGTCAAGGCGAAGCTGGCCGGCATGGGCCTGGCCCTCAAGGACAGCCCGCCCGGATTCGACCCGACCGCCGCCGCCGACGCCTTCGGCGCCGACGACGACGCGGACGCCGGTTTCGTCGAGACCGAGCAGTACTAAGAAGAGACTTTCCCGGGGCAGCCGCCCCGGGGGAACTGACACCGGTACCTGACACGGCCGGTGCAGATATGAAGGAGTAACACCATGCCGCGTCCCGCAAAGGGTGCCCGTCTGGGCGGCAGCGCCGCGCACGAGAAGCACCTTCTCGCGAACCTCGCGAAGGCCCTCTTCGAGCACGGCCGCATCACCACCACCGAGGCCAAGGCCCGTCGCCTGCGTCCCTACGCCGAGCGTCTGGTCACCAAGGCCAAGAAGGGCGACATCCACAACCGTCGCCTGGTGCTGCAGACGATCACGGACAAGAGCATCGTGCACACGCTGTTCACCGAGATCGCCCCGCGCTACGAGAACCGCCCCGGTGGTTACACGCGCATCACCAAGATCGGCAACCGTCGTGGCGACAACGCCCCGATGGCCGTGATCGAGCTGGTCGAGGCCCTTACGGTCGCCCAGCAGGCCACCGGTGAGGCCGAGGCCGCCACCAAGCGCGCGGTCAAGGAGGCGGAGGCTGTCGAGACCCCCGCCGAGGAGACCAAGGAGGCCTGATCCTTCGGGATCGAGCTTGCTTGATCGGCTCTGAACGGGCCCGCCCCTTTCCCGGGGCGGGCCCGTTCTGCGTTTTCTGGAGTTCTCGAGCCTTCTGAGAGGATCGGTCACGTGAGTGACGAGGTGGAGCCCGGGCACGTCCGGGTGCGGCTGGACCTGTCGTACGACGGCAAGGACTTCTCCGGCTGGGCGAAGCAGCGCGTGCTGCGGACCGTGCAGGGTGAGCTGGAGTCGGCTCTGCAGACCGTGATGCGGCTGCCGTACCCGGTGGAGCTGACCGTGGCGGGGCGGACCGACGCGGGCGTGCACGCCCGCGGCCAGGTCGCGCAGTTCGACCTGGCCGAGGAGGTGTGGGCCGAGCACCACGACAAGCTGCTGCGCCGCCTCGCGGGCCGGCTCCCGCACGACGTACGGGTGTGGAAGGTCGCCGAGGCCCCGGAGGGCTTCAACGCCCGGTTCTCCGCCATCTGGCGCCGCTACGCCTACCGCGTGGGCGACCACCAGGGCGGCGTCGACCCGCTGCGCCGCGGGCACGTCCTGTGGCACCAGTGGCCGCTGGACGTGGACGCCATGAACGAAGCCGCCGCCCCGCTGCTCGGCGAGCACGACTTCGCCGCGTACTGCAAGAAGCGCGAGGGCGCCACGACGATCCGCACCCTCCAGCAGCTGAGCTGGGAGCGCGCCGAGGACGGGATCATCACCGCGACCGTCCGCGCCGACGCCTTCTGCCACAACATGGTCCGCTCGCTGGTCGGCGCGCTGCTGCACGTCGGGGACGGGCACCGGCCCACCGACTGGCCCGGGAAGGTCCTGCGGGCCGCCGTACGGGATTCCTCGGTGCACGTCGTGAAGCCGCACGGGCTCACCCTGGAGGAGGTCGGCTACCCGGCCGACGAGCTGCTGGCCGCCCGCAGCAAGGAAGCGCGCAACATCCGCACCCTCCCGGGCGCCGGCTGCTGCTGACCGGCGCCTTATCCGTTTGGGCGGATCGGCGCCGGGCCTGGACAATGCCCGGCATGGGACATCTCGAAGCCAGCCACCTGGAGTACTACCTTCCCGACGGGCGGGTACTGCTCCCCGACGTCTCCTTCCGTGTGGGGGAGGGGTCGGTCGTCGCCCTCGTCGGGGCGAACGGGGCCGGCAAGACCACCCTGCTGAAGCTGATCTCCGGTGACCTCCAGCCCCACGGCGGCGGGGTCACCGTCAGCGGCGGCCTCGGCGTGATGTCGCAGTTCGTGGGCTCCGTACGGGACGAGACGACCGTCCGGGACCTGCTGGTCTCGGTGGCCCAGCCCCGGCTCCGGGCGGCCGCGAAGGCCGTCGACCACGCCGAGCACCTGATCATGACGGTGGACGACGAGTCCGCCCAGATGGCGTACGCGCAGGCGCTCAGCGACTGGGCCGACGTGCAGGGCTACGAGGCGGAGACCCTCTGGGACGTGTGCACCATGGCCGCGCTGGCCGTCCCGTACGACACGGCGCAGTTCCGCGAGGTGCGCACGCTGTCGGGCGGTGAGCAGAAGCGGCTGGTCCTGGAGGCCCTGCTGCGCGGGCCGGACGAGGTGCTGCTGCTCGACGAACCGGACAACTACCTGGACGTCCCGGGCAAGCGGTGGCTGGAGGAGCAGCTCAAGACCACCCGCAAGACGGTGCTCTTCGTGTCGCACGACCGGGAGCTGCTGTCCACGGCCGCCGAGAAGATCATCAGCCTGGAGCCGAGCCCCATGGGGACGGACGTGTGGGTGCACGGCGCGGGCTTCGGCACGTACCACGACGCCCGCAGGGAGCGCTTCGCGCGCTTCGAGGAGCTCAAGCGACGCTGGGACGAGGAGCACGCCCGCCTGAAGGCGCTGGTCCTGCGGCTGCGCAACCAGGCGGCGAGCAGCCCCGACATGGCCTCGCGGTACAAGGCCATGCAGACGCGCTTCCAGAAGTTCGAGGAGGCGGGCCCGCCTCCGGAGCCGCCGCGGGAGCAGGACATCCGGATGCGGCTCAAGGGCGGCCGGACCGGCGTGCGCGCGCTGACCGTGGAGAACCTCGAGCTCACGGGCCTGATGAAGCCGTTCTCGCTGGAGGTCTTCTACGGGGAGCGGGTCGCGGTGCTCGGCTCGAACGGCTCCGGGAAGTCGCACTTCCTGCGGCTGATGGCGGGCGAGGACGTCAAGCACACCGGTACGTGGAAGCTGGGCGCACGGGTGGTTCCCGGGCACTTCGCGCAGACGCACGCGCATCCGGAGCTGTTCGGCCGCACCCTCGTCGACATCCTGTGGACGGAGGCCGCGAAGCCGCTCGGCGCCGCCATGGGCGTCCTGCGCCGGTACGAGCTGGAGCGGCAGGGGGACCAGCCCTTCGAGAAGCTCTCGGGCGGACAGCAGGCGCGCTTCCAGATCCTGCTGCTGGAGCTGGCGGGCACCACGGCACTGCTGCTGGACGAGCCGACGGACAACCTGGACCTGGAGTCCGCGGAGGCGCTCCAGGACGGCCTGGAGTCGTACGAGGGAACTGTGCTGTGCGTCACGCACGACCGCTGGTTCGCGCGCACATTTGACCGTTTCCTGGTCTTCGGTTCGGACGGTGTTGTGCGAGAGACTCAGGAACCCGTTTGGGACGAACGCAGAGTCGAGCGGAAGCGCTAGGGGACCCCGTCCCCGGTCGGAGTGAGGGGAGGCGTTGTGGGCCTGCGGCCTGGCATCTGGCTCATGAAGTGGGAGAACCACAGCCCCGGCAGCCGGCTGCTCGACTGGCTGCTGCGGCCCGCGTCCCGGCCCTGGCAGCTCGTCTCCCTCGCGGTCGTCCTGGGGATATGCGTCTCCACGAGCCTGCGGGAGAACTGGGGCTCCGACAACGCCTTCGTGGTCAAGGCGGCGCAGACGCTTCTGGCCGGCGGGTCGCCGTACGAGGACAAGCGCTTCCTGTACCTGCCCAGCGCGGTCCTGATGGCCGTTCCCGAGGCGCTGCTGCCGACGCCCGTGCTGCGCTGGAGCCTGCCGGTCGCCATGTCCGGGCTGCTGGGCATCGGGTGGCTGGCCGCGCTGCGGATGTTCTCGGTGCCGCTGCGCTCGCGCTTCGCGGTGGGCGGGTTCGCGGCGCTGGCCCTGGCCTACAAGCCGTACGTGAACCTCGTGCTGATCGGCAACTGGACGGCGATCTCGGCTGCCGCGCTGCCGGTGGCGCTGCTGCTCGCGCACCGGCGGCGCTGGGGGGCGGCCGGGCTGGTCGTCGGGCTGGCGATCGCCTGCAAGCCGATGCTGGTGCCGGTCGGGCTGCTGTTCGTGATCGCGCGGCGGTGGCGGGGGCTGGCGGCGGCCGTACTGGTGCCGCTGGGGCTCTCGCTGGCGGGTGCGCTGCTGATGCCGAGCCCGTCGCTGTTCGTCACCAAGACCCTGCCGTTCCTGTTCAAGGGGCAGGACGCGTACGCGCTGCCCTGGGACGCCTCGCCGATCGCCGTGCTGCCCCGGCTGGGCGTGCCGGAGCCGGTGGCGGTGCTGGTGGCCTTCGCGGGGGCCGGGGCGGGGCTGTGGGCCGCTTGGACGCGGTGGCGGCGCACGGGGGAGGAGACGGACGGGGGAGAGCTGCGGCTCGTGGAGACGGCCTGCATGGTGATGCTCGCCGCATTCCTGGTCTCGCGGCCGTCCTTCGACCACTACCTGCTGGTGGTGCTGCCGCTGCTGCTGGCCTCGGCGGTACGGCCGGGCTCGATGCCCCGCTCGCCCTGGTTCTGGCTGGCCCTGACGCCCCAGGTGGCCCTGATCCCGTGGCCCTCGGAGCTGGCCCACAAGCGGCGCGCCTTCAAGGACTGCGCCACGCTGTGCGGGCTCGCGATCCTGCTGGCGCGTCGTGCGTTGCGCTCAGGTCGGGTTATTCTGGAGCCCGTAACAACTGCGGGGTCCCCACCCAGGACCGAACCGGAGTGCGCCGCGACGCCAGCAGAATCGGCATCGCGGACCGCGTTTTGACCCGTACGGGTCTGCTTGGGTATCCTGCTGGTTTGTTATGCGTATTGGCTTTCTCATTCTCACGTGAAAGGGCCTTACGCCGGTCCACCGGACCGATGACCAGCGGTTCACACGGGTTGCGTCCCCGATGTGAACGAGGGCTGTCGTGATCGTCCGTGGTGACCCTGTCAGGACCTTCCCGTGGGGGCTTGCGCCCTTGGGATACCACCACTGAAGAAGCGAAGGCATACGCGTGCGTACGTTCAGCCCCAAGCCCGGCGACATCTCGCGCCAGTGGCTCGTCATCGACGCCCAGGACGTTGTCCTCGGCCGTCTGGCGACCCAGGCCGCTGCCCTCCTGCGGGGCAAGCACAAGCCGACTTACGCCCCCCACATGGACATGGGCGACTTCGTCATCATCGTCAACGCCGACAAGGTTCACCTGTCCGGCAACAAGGCGACCCAGAAGATGGCGTACCGCCACTCCGGCTTCCCGGGTGGTCTGCGTTCCGTGCGCTACGACGACCTCCTGGCGAACAACCCGGAGAAGGCCGTCGAGAAGGCCGTCAAGGGCATGCTCCCCAAGAACACCCTGGGCCGTCAGATGCTCTCGAAGCTGAAGGTCTACTCGGGCGACCAGCACCCCCACGCTGCCCAGCAGCCGGTGCCGTTCGAGATCACCCAGGTCGCGCAGTAGTTCCGGCCACCCCCTAAGACGTAGAAAATTCTGAGGAGCATCGTGGCCGAGACCACCGCCGAGACCCCCGTCGAAGAGTTCGAGGGCGTCGAGGAGTACACCACCGAGTCTGAGGTTGTCGTCGAGGGCGACTACACCTCCGAGTCCCTTGCCGGCCGCTTCGGCGACCCCCAGCCGGCTGCCGGCCTGGGCCGTCGCAAGAACGCCATCGCCCGCGTCCGGATCGTTCCGGGCACCGGCAAGTGGAAGATCAACGGTCGCACCCTTGAGGACTACTTCCCCAACAAGGTGCACCAGCAGGAAGTCAACGAGCCGTTCAAGCTGCTCGAGCTCGACGGTCGCTACGACGTCATCGCCCGCATCGCGGGTGGCGGCGTCTCCGGTCAGGCCGGCGCCCTGCGCCTCGGTGTGGCCCGCGCCCTGAACGAGGCGGACGTCGACAACAACCGCCCGGCGCTGAAGAAGGCCGGCTTCCTCTCCCGCGACGACCGTGCGGTCGAGCGCAAGAAGGCCGGTCTCAAGAAGGCCCGTAAGGCTCCGCAGTACAGCAAGCGTTAATCTGCGCCTGCTGTTCAGCAACAACCGCCCCGGCAGCACTCTCCGTGCTGCCGGGGCGGTTCGTTTACCGCCACAAGCGGCAAATAGATGTCACAAGCGGTCACAAACGAAGCGTGAACTCGGGAGGACAACAGTGGGACAACTCTTCGGGACGGACGGTGTACGCGGCGTCGCCAACGCGGATCTGACGGCTGAGCTCGCGCTCGGTCTCTCCGTGGCAGCTGCCCACGTACTCGCCGAGGCGGGCACTTTCGCGGGCCACCGGGCGACCGCGGTCGTCGGCCGCGACCCCCGCGCCTCCGGCGAATTCCTGGAGGCCGCGGTCGTCGCGGGCCTCGCGAGCGCGGGCGTGGACGTCCTGCGCGTCGGTGTGCTGCCCACCCCGGCGGTGGCGTATCTCACCGGTGCGCTGGGTGCCGACCTCGGCGTGATGCTCTCCGCCAGCCACAACGCGATGCCCGACAACGGCATCAAGTTCTTCGCCCGCGGCGGCCACAAGCTCGCCGACGAGCTCGAGGACCGCATCGAGGCCGTCTACGACGAGCACCGCACCGGCGCTCCCTGGGACCGGCCCACCGGCGCCGGCGTCGGCCGCGTCTCCGACTATGACGAGGGCTTCGACAAGTACGTCGCCCACCTGATCGCGGTCCTGCCCAACCGCCTGGACGGGCTCAAGATCGTCCTGGACGAGGCGCACGGCGCGGCCGCCCGCGTCTCGCCCGAGGCCTTCACCCGGGCGGGTGCCGAGGTCGTCACCATCGGCGCCGAGCCGGACGGCCTCAACATCAACGACGGCTGCGGCTCCACCCACATGGAGCTCCTCAAGCAGGCCGTGGTCGAGCACGGCGCCGACCTCGGCATCGCGCACGACGGCGACGCGGACCGCTGCCTCGCGGTCGACGCCTCCGGCACGGAAATCGACGGCGACCAGATCCTCGCGGTGCTGGCCCTGGCCATGCGCGAGGCCGGCCAGCTGCGCGGCAACACCGTCGTCGGCACCGTGATGTCCAACCTCGGCTTCAAGCTGGCCATGGAGGGCGAGGGCATCCAGGTCGTGCAGACCGGCGTCGGCGACCGGTACGTGCTCGAATCGATGAAGGAGCACGGTTACGCGCTCGGCGGCGAGCAGTCCGGCCACGTGATCATCCTCGATCACGCCACGACCGGCGACGGCACGCTCACCGGCCTGATGCTGGCGGCGCGCGTCGCGGCCACAGGCCGGTCGCTGGCCGACCTGGCCGGCGTCATGCAGCGGCTGCCGCAGGTGCTGATCAACGTCCCCGACGTGGACCGGTCCCGGGTCGGGACCTCCGCCGAGCTGGCCGCGGCCGTCGCCGACGCCGAGCGCGAGCTGGGCACCACCGGCCGGGTGCTGCTCCGTCCGTCCGGCACCGAGCCGCTCGTCCGGGTGATGGTCGAGGCCGCCGACATCGAGCAGGCCCGCGCGGTCGCCGGGCGGCTCGCGGACGTCGTGAAGTCGGCGCTCGGCTAGATCCGGCCCCCGGCCCGCGCATCGGCTCCTGCATCGGCCCACGCATCGGCCCGCGCATCGGCCCCGCCCTCCCGCAGATTCCGGAGGGCGGGGCCGACTGCGTTCCACGCGCTGGGGCTGGGGCGGCCGGCGCCGCCCGCGCCTCAGGTCTTCGGCCGGCGGACCCAGCGGCCGCGCTGGGTCCGCCACAGCGCTTTCTGCCCGTAGAGGGTCAGGATGCCGGCCAGCATGATCCCGCCCAGATTCAGCAGCAGCTGCTCCGTCGACCCCCACATCTGGGCGAAGTCGCCGTAGCTGAGGGCCAGAGCGGCATTCGCACCGGCCGGGACGGTGGTCACGGAGATCGCGACGCCCACCAGGGCCCCGGACTTGGCGGAGGTCAGGGACAGCACCCCCGCCACGCCCGCGAGCAGCGACACCACGAAGGAGAACGGGTCCGGCTGCCAGATGAAGCCGGTGTTCGGGCGGGGCCGGTCCAGTATTCCCGCGTGGAACTGCCCGATCGCGTCCATCCCCAGGCTGAAGACGGTGGTGGCGACGATCGCCGAGGCGAAGCCGATCAGCAGCGCGCTCAGGGACCGCAGCGCGAGCCGCGGCTCGCGCTGCACCACCGCGGTGCAGACACCCGCGAGCGGGCCGAACTCCGGACCGACCGCCATCGCGCCCACGATCAGGATGGCGTTGTCGAGGGCGACACCACACGCCGCGATCATGGTCGCGAGGATCATGAACGCGACGTACGTGATGGTGAGGGTGGACTCCTCGTGGGTGGCCTCGGTCAGCTGCTCCCACAGCACCGCGTCGGCGGCCTCGCCCGGGGCCTCCTCCTCGGCCGCGTCGGCACGCCGGGACAGCGACAGGTCGATGTTCTCGACGGCGATCGAGCCGTCCTGCTCGATCCCCAGCTCCCGGAGCTCGTGCAGCAGCTCGTCCCCCGCCTCGCGGGCGACGTCGCACAGCACGAGGTCGCCCCGGGGTTCGCGGGCGGCGCCCGGCAGTACGACCAGATGGGTGGTGCCGACCGTCGATTCGATGACCGAGACCACGGCCTCGGTCCGGTCCGCCGGAGTGATCAACCGAAGGTGCAGCATGGCCGCACCTTAGTGGGTGACGGGGTCAGAGCTTTCGGAGGCTGAGCTTCTGCACCTTGTGGTCCGGGCCCTTGCGCACGACGAGGGTCGCGCGGCCGCGGGTGGGGGCCACGTTCTCCAGGAGGTTGGGCTTGTTGATGGTGCGCCACATGGTCTGCGCGTACTCCATGGCCTCCTCCTCGGAGACCTGGGTGTACTTGCGGAAGTAGGAGAAAGGATTCTGGAATGCGGTCTCGCGCAGCTTCCGGAACCGGTTGAGGTACCAGCGCTCGATGTCCTCGGGACGGGCGTCCACGTACACGCTGAAGTCGAAGTAGTCGGCGAGGCCGACGCGCGTGCGGCCGTCCTTGCCCGGGAGGGCCGGCTGGAGGACGTTGAGCCCCTCGACGATCAGGATGTCCGGGCGGCGCACGACGAGCTGCTCGCCCGGGACGATGTCGTAGATCAGGTGCGAGTAGACCGGGGCCGTGACCTCGTCCTTGCCCGCCTTGATGTCCGCGACGAAGCGGGTGAGGGCACGGCGGTCGTACGACTCCGGGAAGCCCTTGCGGGAGGTGAGCCCGCGGCGCTGGAGCTCCTTCATGGGGTAGAGGAAGCCGTCGGTGGTGACCAGTTCGACGCGGGGGTGCTCGGGCCAGCGGGCGAGCAGGGCCTGGAGCAGACGCGCCACGGTGGACTTGCCGACGGCGACGGAGCCGGCGACCCCTATGACGAACGGGGTGCCCTGCTGGGCGCCGTGGCCGTTGCCGGCGTCGCCGAGGAAGGTGTTGAGGGTGCCGCGGAGATTGCTCGTGGCGCCGACGTAGAGGTTGAGGAGGCGGGAGAGCGGGAGGTAGACGTCCCGGACCTCGTCGAGGTCGATGACGTCGCCCAGACCGCGCAGCCGCTCGACCTCGTCGGCGGTGAGGGGGAGCGGGGTGCGCTCGCGCAGGGCGCTCCACTCGGCGCGGGTGAGGTCGACGTACGGGGAGACCTCGGCCCGGCGGTGAGGTCGCTCGGGTCGGTCGGGGCGCTCCATCGCGCTGTCCGGCGTGCTTCGTGGCGGCGAAGTGATCACAGGGCCATTGTCATGGCTCGGGGGCGGTTGTGGGTGGTGTGGTCGGTCACGTGCCGGGGGCCTGCGGCCGGCGCAGCGGTGTTGGCGGGGTGGCGTGCAGTGGTCCGCGTTCCGGTCTCGAGCCGGGCGCGAGCCGGGCGCGAACCGGTCTGGGGCGAGGCTCGGGCAGGCGCTCGGGCAGGGGTCCGGGCGGGCGCTCGGGCGGGGGCTCGGGCCGGGCACGGTTCGGGCGGGGGCGGGGTGTTCCCGGGGCGGCAGGCGGGGAGCGGGGTGGGCGGCGAGGGGAGGTGCGCCGGATCCCGCCGCGATCACGATCGCCGTATGCGGCGGAAAATGCACTGGCAGTGATCGGATCGCCCCGTAGATTTGCTGATCATCGCGGCCTGGTGTGCGCCCTCCTCCGGACGGGCGCAGCTCGGGCTGTCCTGCCGTAGTCGCCGTCGTTGTGTTTTCTGGGGGAGATCCTTCGTGCGTAGCACCCTTGTCCGCCGTGCCGTCCTGACCGCTTCCGCCGTGTCCCTGGCCCTGCTGGCCACCGCCTGCGGTTCCGACAAGGCGGACGACAAGAAGGCGGACGCCAAGCCGTCGGCCGCCGCGTCGTCCGCGGCCCCCGCCGCGGCCGCGAAGGGCAAGACCGACGCGGAGCTCACCGGCCTGCTGGTCACCCAGGCCGAGGTCCCCGGCTACCTGGTCCAGACCGAGGCGGCCACCAAGCTCGCCAAGGTCGACTCGACCGCGGTCACCACCGACAAGGCCGCCTGCAAGGTCCTGGTCCAGTCCCAGGCCCTGCAGAAGGTCGGCACGCCGACCGGCGTCGCCCGTACGGCGCTGGGCGCCAAGCCGAAGGAGCCGGCCGCCAACGCCTCGCCGGAGGAGAAGCTCGAGGCGATCAAGAACGCGCTCGGCATCACCACGACGATGACCGGCCTCTCCTCGTACGACGGCAAGGGCGCGGAGGAGCTGCTCGCCTCCGTCAAGGCGGCGGGCACCGCGTGCGCGGGCGGCTTCAGCGCCACCTCCGAGGGCGACACCACCAAGTACGAGAGCGTCAAGCCCGGCCCGGCCGTCACCGGCGGCGACGAGTCCGTGAGCCTGTCCCTCACCGTCGACCTGTCGGACGGCGACAAGGGCACGATCCTGATCGCCGTCACCCGCAAGGGCTCCACCGCGGCCACCTTCAGCTCGATCAGCCTGACGGGCGAGGCCGAGCACCCGAAGGCGCTGATCGACACCCAGGTCAAGAAGCTCGGCTGAGTCCGGCCGCACCGGCCGTCGACCCCGCTCCGGCGCATTCGCCGGGGCGGGGTTTTCGTCTTGTTCAGGTACCGGCCAGGCGGCCAACTACGGCGTACGCTGCGCCGTATGTGCGGAATTGTGGGTTACGTGGGAGCGCAGTCGGCGCTCGATGTGGTCATCGCCGGACTCAAGCGGCTCGAGTACCGCGGCTACGACTCGGCGGGCGTCGCCGTGCTCGCCGACGGGGGGCTCGCCGCCGCCAAGAAGGCCGGAAAACTGGTCAATCTGGAGAAGGAGCTGGTCGCGCACCCGCTGCCGGCCGGTTCCACGGGACTCGGGCACACCCGCTGGGCTACCCACGGCGGGCCCACCGACGTCAACGCCCACCCGCACCTCGACAACGCGGGCCGGGTGGCCGTCGTACACAACGGCATCATCGAGAACTTCGCCGCGCTGCGCGCCGAACTGACCGAACGCGGGCACCGGCTGGAGTCCGAGACGGACACCGAGGTCGTCGCGCACCTGCTGGCGGAGCGGTTCGACGCCGGCGGGGATCTCGCGGAGGCCATGCGGCAGGTGTGCCGGCGGCTGGAGGGCGCGTTCACGCTGGTCGCGGTGCACGCCGACGCACCGGACGTGGTCGTCGGGGCACGCCGGAACTCCCCTCTGGTGGTGGGCGTTGGGGAGGGTGAGCACTTCCTCGCCTCGGACGTGGCCGCGTTCATCGCCCACACCCGGTCCGCGATCGAGCTGGGGCAGGATCAGGTCGTCGAGCTCCGCCGCGACGGGGTCACGGTGACCGACTTCGGCGGTGCGCCCGCGTCCGTGCGGGCGTACCACGTGGACTGGGACGCCTCGGCGGCCGAGAAGGGGGGATATGACTACTTCATGCTCAAGGAGATCGCCGAGCAGCCGAAGGCTGTCGCCGACACCCTCCTGGGCAGGATCGACGCGAGCGGCTCGCTGAGCCTGGACGAGGTGCGCATCCCCGTCTCGGTGCTCAGGGAGGTCGACAAGGTCGTGATCGTGGCGTGCGGTACGGCGTACCACGCGGGCATGATCGCGAAGCTGGCCATCGAGCACTGGACCCGCATCCCGTGCGAGACGGAGCTGGCGAGCGAGTTCCGCTACCGCGACCCGATCCTGGACCAGCGGACGCTGGTGGTCGCGATCTCGCAGAGCGGCGAGACCATGGACACCCTGATGGCGCTGCGGCACGCGCGCGAGCAGGGGGCAAAGGTGCTGGCCATCTGCAATACGAACGGGTCGACGATCCCGCGCGAATCGGATGCGGTGCTGTACACGCACGCCGGTCCGGAGGTGGCCGTCGCCTCGACCAAGGCGTTCTTGACACAGCTGGTGGCCTGCTATCTGGTCGCGCTGTACCTCGGGCAGGTTCGGGGTACGAAATGGGGCGACGAGATCGAGGCGGTGATCCGAGAGCTGTCCGACATCGCCGCGGCCGTGGACACCGTACTGGAGACCATGGAGCCGGTACGGGAGCTGGCGCGGTCGCTGGCGGACAAGGACACCGTGCTGTTCCTCGGGCGGCACGTCGGGTACCCGGTGGCCCTGGAGGGCGCGCTCAAGCTCAAGGAGCTCGCGTACATGCACGCCGAGGGCTTCGCGGCGGGCGAGCTCAAGCACGGCCCGATCGCGCTGATCGAGAAGGACCTGCCGGTGGTGGTGGTCGTGCCGTCGCCGCGCGGGCGCTCCGTGCTGCACGACAAGATCGTGTCGAACATCCAGGAGATCCGGGCGCGCGGGGCGCGGACCATCGTGATCGCGGAGGAGGGCGACCAGGCGGTCGTCCCGTACGCCGACCACCTGATCCGGATCCCGGCGACGCCGACGCTGCTGCAGCCGCTGGTGGCGACGGTGCCGTTGCAGGTCTTCGCCTGCGAGCTGGCGACGGCGCGGGGGAACGAGGTGGACCAGCCGCGTAATCTCGCGAAGTCGGTGACGGTGGAGTGAGCGAAGCGAGTTGACGTGGTGATTATCGGTGTGGGGATCGACGTTGCCGAGATCGAACGGTTCGGGGAGGCGCTGGAGCGCACGCCGAACATGGCTCAGCGGCTGTTCGTCGACTCCGAGTTGACGCTGCCGAGCGGCGAGCGGCGCGGGATCGCCTCGCTCGCCGCCCGGTTCGCGGCCAAGGAGGCAGTCGCCAAGGCGCTCGGCGCGCCCGGCGGGATGCTGTGGACCGACGCCGAGGTGTACGTCGAGGAGACCGGGCAGCCGCGGGTGCGGGTGTCGGGGACGGTCAAGGCCAGGGCGGTGGCGCTGGGCGTGAAGTCCTGGCACGTCTCCCTGAGCCACGACGCGGGCATCGCCTCGGCCGTGGTGATCGCCGAAGGGTAGGCGAGAGGCAGGGCCGTCTTTTCGGGCACGCTGGTGCCATGCGTACTGCTTACAGCGTGGAGACCGTACGGACCGCCGAGCGGGAGCTGATGGCCCGGCTGCCCGAGGGCGCCCTGATGCAGCGGGCGGCGGCCGGGCTGGCCGCCGTCTGCGCGGGCCTGCTGCGCCGGGTGTACGGGGCGCGCGTGGTGCTGCTCGTCGGACCCGGGGACAACGGCGGCGACGCGCTGTACGCGGGCGCCCGGCTGACCCGGCGCGGCGCCGGGGTGACGGCGGTCGCGATGGATCCGCAGCGGGTGCACGCGGGCGGGCTGCGGGCGCTGCTGGCCGCCGGGGGGCGGGTGGCGCAGGGCGTTCCCGGGCGGGCGGACCTCGTACTGGACGGGCTCGTCGGCATCGGCGGGCGCGGCGGGCTGCGGCCGGCCGCGGCGGCGCTGGTGGAGCAGATCCCGGCCGGCGCGGTCGTGGTCGCGGTGGACCTGCCGAGCGGGGTGGACGCGGACACCGGGGAGGTGGCCGGACCGGCCGTCCGGGCCGATGTCACGGTGACCTTCGGGGCGTACAAGCCGGGGCTGCTGATCGACCCGGGGGCCTCGCGCACGGGCGCGGTGCGGCTGGTGGACATCGGGCTGTCGCTGCCGGAGCCGGACGCGGAGGCGCTGCAGCACGCCGATGTGGCGGAGCTGCTGCCGGTGCCGACGGCGTCGAGCGACAAGTACCGGCGGGGCGTGGTCGGCATCGTCGCCGGGTCGGCGCAGTACCCGGGCGCGGCGGTGCTCGCCGTAGCGGGGGCGCTGCGGGGCGGCGCGGGTGCCGTGCGGTACGTCGGGCCGGCGGCGGACGCGGTGCTGGCGCGGTACCCCGAGACGCTGATCGGGCGGGGCCGGGTGCAGGCGTGGGTGGTCGGTCCGGGGCTGGGGGAGGGCCGGGCGGCGGAGGTCGCGAAGGCCCTGGCGGACCCGGTGCCGGTGCTGGTGGACGCGGACGGGCTGCGCGGGCTGGACCCGGCGGTGCTGCGGGCCCGGCCGGCCGAGACCCTGCTGACCCCGCACGCGGGGGAGGCGGCGGCGCTGCTGGGGGTGTCCCGGGAGTCGGTGGAGTCGGCCCGGCTGTCGTCCGTACGGTCCCTGGCGGCGCGGTACGGGGCGACGGCCCTGCTGAAGGGCTCGACGACGCTGGTGTCCCGCGGCGGCGGCCCGGTCCGGGTCAACCCGACGGGCACCCCGTGGCTGGCGACGGCCGGCAGCGGCGACGTCCTGTCGGGCCTGGCGGGCTCCCTGCTGGCCTCGGGCCTGTCGGCGGCCGACGCCGCTTCGGTCGCGGCGTACCTCCACGGCCTGGCGGGGCGCCGGGCCGCGTCCGGAGCGCCGCTCCTCGCCCAGGAGATCGCGGAGTCCCTCCCGGAGGTCTGGCGCAGCACCCGCCGGCCCTGACACCCCCGTCGCCCCTGACACCCCGCCACCCCCGCCCGCGGAGGCAGGTATCCGGGTCCCGGGGCGCCCGGAGTGGTCCCAATGGAGTCAAATATGTTGGTATGCGGGGCGGGGACGGCGGTCGCGCAGGCCAGGGCCGGGCTCTGAGAGACTGGGGGCGATGAACGAGACACCGACGCGCGTGTACGCCGAGATCGATCTGGACGCCGTACGGGCGAACGTACGCGCACTGCGCGAGCGGGCACCCGGGGCCGAGCTGATGGCCGTCGTCAAGGCGGACGCCTATGGCCACGGCGCGATCCCCTGCGCCCGCGCGGCCCAGGAGGCCGGTGCCACCTGGCTCGGAACCGCCACCCCCCAGGAGGCGCTCGCCCTGCGCGCCGCCGGGATCGGCGGGCCGGTCATGTGCTGGCTGTGGACCCCCGGCGGGCCCTGGCAGGCGGCCGTCGAGGCCGACCTGGACATCTCCGTCAGCGGGATGTGGGCCCTCGACGAGGTACGCAAGGCCGCACACGCCGCCGACCGCCCGGCCAGGATCCAGCTCAAGGCCGACACCGGCCTCGGCCGCAACGGCTGCACGCCCGCCGACTGGGCCGAGCTCGTCGGCGCGGCCGTCGCCGCCCAGGCCGAGGGGACCGTCCGGATCACCGGCGTCTGGTCCCACTTCGCCTGCGCCGACGAGCCCGGCCACCCCTCCATCGCGCTCCAGCTGGCGGCGTTCCGCGACATGCTGGCGTACGCCGAGAAGGAGGGCGCCCGGCCCGAGGTCCGGCACATCGCCAACTCGCCCGCGACCCTGACCCTGCCCGAGAGCCACTTCGACCTCGTGCGCTGCGGCCTCGCCGTCTACGGCGTGTCCCCGGCCCCCGAGCTCGGGACCTCCGAAGAGCTCGGCCTGCGCCCCGCCATGACCCTCAAGGCCTCCGTGGCGCTGGTCAAGGCCGTGCCCCCGGGCCACGGGGTGAGCTACGGACACCACTACGTCACCGAGGGCGAGACGAACCTCGCCCTCATCCCGGCCGGATACGCCGACGGCATCCCCCGGCACGCCTCCGGCCGCGGACCCGTCTCCGTCGGCGGGAAGGTCCGCCGCGTCGCCGGCCGCGTCGCCATGGACCAGTTCGTCGTCGACCTGGGCAGTGACCTGGTACGGGCCGGGGACGAGGCCGTCATCTTCGGCACCGGCGAGCACGGCGAGCCCACCGCCGAGGACTGGGCTCAGGCGGCACACACGATCGCCTATGAGATCGTCACCCGTATCGGGGTGCGCGTTCCTCGGGTCTACCTGGGCGGCTGAGGGCTGAGTGAGGACGGCGTGAGCGAGAACTGGCGCAAAGCCGGCTGGGCCGGCGCCGCGATCGGCGTGATAGCCGCAGGCGCGGCTGCCGGGGTCGCGGTCGAACGGATCACGGTCGGGCGCGGCATGCGCCGCAAGGCGCGCCTCGCGCTCGACGCCACCGGCGACTACGGGTCCCTGCGCGGGACGCCGGGAGCCTGCTACGCCGAGGACGGCACCGAGCTCTACCACGAGGTCGACGAGCCGTCCGAGGGCCCGAAGAAGCGGCCCCGGCTGCGCCGCAAGGGCCCGGCCGCCCCGACCGTCGTGTTCTGCCACGGCTACTGCCTCGCCCAGGACTCCTGGCACTTCCAGCGCGCCGCCCTGCGCGGACTGGTCCGCGCCGTGTACTGGGACCAGCGCAGCCACGGCCGCAGCGCGCGCGGGTTCTCCCAGGCCGACGGCGAGCGCGTGACCATCGACCAGCTCGGCCGCGACCTGAAGGCCGTCATCGACGCCGCCGCGCCCGAGGGCCCGCTGATCCTGGTGGGTCACTCGATGGGCGGCATGACCATCATGGCGCTGGCCGAGCAGTTCCCCGAGCTCATCCGCGACCGGGTGATCGGCGTCGCCCTCGTCGGCACCTCCAGCGGGCACCTCGACCAGGTGACGTACGGGCTGCCCTCGGTCGGGATGGGGGCCGTACGCCGCATCCTGCCGCCCGTGCTCAAGGCCCTCGGCTCACAGGTGGAGCTGGTGGAGAAGGGGCGCCGGGCCACCGCCGACCTCTTCGCGGGAATGATCAAGATGTACTCGTTCGGCGCCCCCCGCGAGGTGGACCCGGGCGTCGCGCGCTTCGCCGAGCGGCTCATCGAGGCCACTCCGATCGACGTGGTCGCCGAGTTCTACCCGGCCTTCCAGATCCACGACAAGAGCGCCGCCCTCCAGCGGTTCGCCGACATCCCCGTCACCGTCATCGCCGGCGACCGCGACATGGTCACCCCGGCCGCGCACAGCCAGGCCATCAAGGACGCGCTGCCGGCCGCCGAGCTGGTGGTCCTGGAGTCCGCCGGGCACCTGATGATGCTGGAGTACCCCGAGACGGTGACCGGGCTGCTCGCCGACCTGCTGGCGCGCACCGGTGCGGTGCCCACAGCGACTAACGTTGGCGGGCATGGAAGAAGTACCGCTGGAAGCGCCGCGAGCACCGCACAGCCAGGCACCGCAGCAGGGAGCTGAGGCGGCCGACGCCGAGGCCCGCGTCACCGTCGACTCGCCCGAGGCCATGCAGGAGCTGGGCCGCACCCTCGCCGGCCTGCTCCGCCCCGGCGACCTCGTCCTGCTGACCGGGGAGCTCGGCGCGGGCAAGACCACGCTGACCCGGGGCCTGGGCGAGGGGCTGGGCGTACGGGGCGCCGTCACCTCGCCGACCTTCGTGATCGCCCGGGTGCACCCCTCGCTGCGCGGCGGTCCAGCGCTGGTGCACGTGGACGCGTACCGGCTCGGCGGCGGGCTGGACGAGATGGAGGACCTGGACCTCGACGTCTCGCTGCCCGAGTCCGTGGTCGTCGTGGAGTGGGGCGACGGCAAGGTCGAGGAGCTCTCCGAGGACCGGCTGCACGTGGTGATCGCGCGGGCGGTCGGCCACGAGGAGGTCCTGGACGACGTACGGGAGGTCTCGGTGCGCGGGGTCGGCGCGCGCTGGTCCGGGCCGGACGCGCTGGCGGTCCTGTCGGCGGCGCCGGTGCGCTAGGGGGTGTCCGGCGGATCAGGCCCGGGCCCGGGCGCGCCGACCCCGCGCACCGAGACCTCCCGGACGTCGTCCAGGACCTCCTCGTGGCCGAGCGCCCGCG
>NZ_JBFAJR010000029.1:0-102900 GCF_040655295.1 Streptomyces sp. NPDC050448
AGGTGCCCCCACCGCAGTGGCTCCCTCCTCCGCCTTGCAATCCACGGCACCAGACGACCCGGGCTATCCGGCCCTGATCCGCCGGACACCCCCTAAGCCGACAGGGCGTGTTCGCCCGAACGGGGGATCCGGCCCGCCCGGGTCCTGCGGCGCCGTTCCGCCGCGAGGAGCCCGGCCAGGAGGAGCAGGGCCGTTGCCGCGACGGCCGTGCCCGGGATGAGGCCCGGGGGGCGGAAGGTACAGGTGATCGTGGTGGTGTCGGGGGTCACGGGGACGGAGACCAGGCCCAGGTAGGCAGTGGCCGGGCGGTCGTTGCAGGTCCAGCCCGCGACCGCCGGGGACGAGAGGACCGCCGTGCCCGTGGTGCCCGCCGGGACGGTGGCCCGGACGCTCGACGCGGCGACCCGCAGGGACGTCGGCGCCGTCGCGCGCAACGCGGACACCGCCGTGTCCAGGCGGGCGCGGTCCAGGCAGGACAGGGTCCGGCGCGGGGGCGGGGGAGCGTCGAAGACGAGGGCCGAGGAGGCGCCCCGGGAGGCGCCCAGCGGCTGGAGGGCCGCCCGGTTGCGGGGGGCGTTGCCGTTCAGGCGGAAGGCGGGGCCGTCCGCGAGGCGGGCCGTCGCGTTGTACTCCGGGGCCCAGAGATAGGCCTCCGTGCCCGCGCGGCAGACCCCGACGGAGACCGGGTCCTCGTACACCCGGGCGCCGAGCAGGAGTTCCTGGTTGGGGAAGGGCGGCCCGTCGGTGTAGGAGGGCGCGGGCCCCGGCGGGCGGATCGTGATCAGCGGGGGGACCTGCGCGCGGCCGATCGTGCCGTCGGGCCGCAGGCGGGCGCCGACCGCGAAGACCGCGTCCGTCACCGGGTTGTCGATGCTCTGCACATTGCGCCCGCGCGAGGTCCAGCCCGCCCCGAGGGCCACCATCGTCCGCGTGAACACGTCGGGGGTGTGGCTGCTGTAGTAGGCGCCGCCCTCCCCGCCCAGCAGCAGCGGGTCGTTGCCCGACAGCGCCGGCCGGCTCGGGTCCGTGCGGTAAGCCGGCCAGCCCTCGCCGCCGGCGAGGGCCTCGGCGCGCGCCGTGTGCGCCGCACCCCACGAGGGGTAGTCGTCCAGGCCCCCCAGCTTGCCCTTGTGTCCGAACGCCGTCGTCGCCGCCGCCTGGCCGACCAGCACCAGCGCCAGCACCCCGGCCGCCGGCAGGACCAGCCTGCGGTATCGCAGGCACCACCAGGCCCCCGCCGCGAGGGCCAGCCCACCGCAGAAGAGCCCGACCCCCCACGTCGTCGCCAGCGTGCTGCCGCTCGCCGCCACGGCCGCCGCGGCCAGCACCGCCGCCCCCGCCGCCAGCGCCCGCGGCCCCGGCAGCCCGGCCGTCGCCAGCCCGGTCCACGCGGCGATCACGGCCACCCCGGCCAGGACGAACGTCTGCCGGTACGGGCTGCCGTTCGGGGTCGCGAACAGGTGCCAGGCCAGGTGCGTCGGCGTCCACTGGAAGGAGAGCAGGACGGCCGCCGTCAGCCCCGCCCACCCCAGGCGGGCGGGCAACGGCACCGCCCGGTGGAACGGCAGGGCCGCCACCAGCAGCAGCGTCCCCGTGCCCACGAACAGCGCCGGTGAGGAGAAGGAGTACGTGGCGGGCAGGATCCGTGCGAACAGGTCCGGCCAGGACACCGGCTGGAACTGCCGCGTCCAGCCCGGGTACGCCTGCTGCGAGCTCAGGAAGAGCGGGACCAGCACCGGGGCGGACACCGCGATGCCCAGCAGCGTCGTCCCCGCCGCGCGGCCGAGCACCCGCAGCCGCTCCCGTACTCCTTCACGGGTCAGCACCACCCGCACCACGAGCACCAGCGCCGCGCCGAGCGTCGCCATGTAGGCCGTGTAGAAGTTCGCCGTCCAGGACAGCCCCACCACGAGGACGGCGACCGCCGGCCGGCGCCCCCGCAGCGCCCATTCACCCGTCAGGCACAGGAGCGGGAACGCGATCAGCCCGTCCAGCCACATCGGGTTGTACGAGGCCTCGATCACCGACCAGCCGCACAGCGCGTACGAGGCGCCCAGCAGCGCCGCCGCCCACCACGGCCCGCGGCGCTGCGTGCGCAGCAGCCAGGCCATCGCCGCCGCCGCGGCGGTCATCTTGAGCACGGTGACCACGTACACCGCGAGGTCGATGTCCTCGCGCGGGAAGAGGCCGACGAGCACCGCGAAGGGGCTCGAGAGGTAGGTGCCGAAGTCGGGCAGGAAGCTCATGCCGTATCCGGACTGCCAGTTGAAGAGCAGTCCGCCCTCCGCCCGCCCGTGCAGGAGGTCCCACAGGTGGGCGTGGAAGGGGACGAACTGGTTCCCGAGGTCGTTGATGCTGCGGTGGCGGTGCCCGTACGGGAACACGCGGGCGGCCGCGTCCCCGGCGCACACGGCCACCACCGTGATCAGGGCGGCGAGGGCCGAGCCGTGCAGGCTCCGGCGGCGCGGCGAGCGGTGCGGTGTCGACATGGTGGGCCGACCTTGGCAGTGCCGGTGGACCAAAGGGTGGCCACCGGGTGAATACGTGCCCCAACACCCCGGGAATCGTTGGTCGAACCGGTGGCTCGGATCACCTTGACTGCATACCATCGATCACCGCACGGCCCTTGTGCACCGACGCACAATCTCCCGGCCCTGGAGGCTCCTTTGCACCGTCGCACAGCGCTCTCCGTCTCCGCCGCCCTGCTCGTGGCGGCCCCCCTGCTGTCCGCCTGCTCGGGTCAGGCCCGCCCCGGCACCGCGGCCGTCGTCGGTGGCGAACGGATCACCACCTCCGCGCTCCAGGCCCAGGTCAACGATGTCCGCGCGGCGCAGAACGGGTCCGGGCCGACCGCCGCCCAGCTGATCCAGGCCTCGCCCGGCCTGGAGCGCGTCAAGCTCAACAAGATGATCCAGACCGTCGTCCTGGAGCGCGCCGCGAAGGACGCGGGCGTGAGCGTCGGCGAGAAGGAGGTCCAGGACTTCCGCAAGGCCCAGCTGGACAAGGCGGGCGGCAGCGAGAAGCTGGCCGCGGCGGCCCTCGAGCAGGCCCACCTGGCGCCCGACCAGCTCGACGCCGACGCCCGCTTCAAGCTGCTGCGCGACAAGCTCTTCGACCACTACGGCAGCCAGGACAAGGCCGTCGAGAAGCTCGCGTCCGCCGCGAAGGCGCTGCACATCGAGGTGAACCCGCGCTACGGCGTCTGGGACGCGCAGCAGATCGTGCTCGGCGACCAGGACACGCCCTGGATCGTCCAGCGGACCCGGCCCGAGCAGGCCCCCGCCGGAGCCTGAGTCATCCGTACGGAGGTAGGTTCGGAGGGTGACCGACCACGCCGCCGAACCCGCCCCCGCCGCACCTGCCGCCGATCCCGCCGCCGCCGACACGGCAGCGGGCCGGATCGTGCTGCTGACCGCCAGCCACCGGGTCGCCCCCGGTCTGCTGTCCTGGCCGGCATGGCAGACCCTGCACGCCGCGGACCGGGTGCTGTGCGCCGACCCGGGCCACCCGCAGCTGCCGTACCTGCGCGAGGCGGGGGTCGAGGTCGCGCACGAGACCCCGGACGCGCACGCGCTGGTCGAGGCCTGCGCAGGCGGCCGCACGGTCGTGGTGATCCCGGGCGGCGAGGGCGACCAACGGCTCACCGACGGACTGGCCCGGCTCGCCGGCTCCGGCCGGGTCGACATGCCCGACCTCGAGCTGCTGCCCGGCTCGTACGATCTGCCCGGCGCCCGCCTGCTCGACCTCGTCCAGGTGATGGACCGGGTCCGCCGGGAGTGCCCCTGGACCTCGCGCCAGACCCACGAGGGCCTGGTCAAGTACGCCACGGAGGAGGCGTACGAGCTGGTCGAGGCCATCGAGGACGGGGACCGGGAGGCGCTGCGCGAGGAGCTCGGCGACGTACTCCTCCAGGTGGTCTTCCACGCGCGCATCGCCGAGGAGCATCCCGAAGAGCCGTTCTCCGTCGACGACGTGGCGGGCAGCCTCGTCGAGAAGCTGATCCACCGGCATCCGCACGTCTTCGGGGACGCGGACGCGCAGACCCCGGAGGACGTCAGCGCGCACTGGCAGCGCACCAAGGCGGTCGAGAAGCAGCGGGAGTCGGTCACCGAGGGGATCCCGCTGGGCCAGCCCGGTCTCGCGCTGGCGGCCAAGCTCGCCGGCCGGGTCCGCGCGGGCGGTGTGGCCGTGGAACTGCCCCGCGGCGAGGGCATCGGATACGAGCTGCTGGAACTGGCGGCGCGCGCCGAGGCGGCGGGGGTCGACCCCGAGACCGCGCTGCGCGCTGCGGCCCGTGCCTACCGGGACGCGATCCGGGCCGCCGAGGGCGTCGGCGAGTAGCCCGCGGCAGCAGGGTCCTACCCGTTCCGGGGCGCGCGGCCCGACGGGTTGTGCCAGTGCGGCGCGGGGCGGCTCAGGAACCACTCCGCGAAGCCCAGCGGCCGGCCGCCCGGGCCGTGGCCCGTGCCGGCGACGGCGGGTACGGAGTCGTGGAAGATCCGGGCGGGGCGGGCGCCCAGCTCCTGCAGCAGGTACGCGGTCTCGTCGATGAACGGCGGCGGGCCGCTGAGGTAGACGTCCTGGTCGGGCCACAGGGCCCGGTGGCCGAGCGCGGTCGCGAGCCGCCCGGTGGCCTCGTTGCGGTGCTGCCCGGGGGCGGGCGTGATGTAGGTGACGCCGAGCCAGCGGAAGGCGGCGGCGTACTCGTCGATCAGCGGGCGGTCGTAGAGGTGGGCGGCGTCCCGGGCGACCACGAAGAGCCGTACGTCCTGATCGGGAGGATGCTCGGCGAGTTCCTCCAGCATGGCCCGGATCGGGGCCCAGCCGGTGCCCGCCGCGATGAAGCTGACCGGGCGGTCGGCGCGGCGGAAGGTGAGCTGCCCGCCGGCCGCGCCGAGGCGCAGCACCTCGCCGGGCCGGGCCTCGCGGACCAGGGCGGTGCTGAGCCGGCCGCGCTCGACGCGGCTGACGTGCAGGTCGAGGGTGCCGTCCGGGCGCGGGGCGTTTGCGATGGAGTACGTGCGCCAGGTCGTCGGCACCCGGGCGCTGCTCACGCTCGCGTACTGGCCGGGGAGATAGGGGAAGGCCTCGTGCGGGCGCAGGGTCAGCACCCCTATGTCCTCCCCGTACCGGAGGTGGCGCACGATCTCGGCGTCCCACCACGGGGGGTCCTCGCTCGCGGCGGCTCCGGCCATCATGGCGTCGGCGACCACCTGGTACGCCTCGGACCAGACCTTCTCCACGCCCGGGGTCCAGGCCTCGCCGGAGGTCCGGGCGAGCGCGGCGAGCAGGCTGGATCCGACGGCCGCGTAGTGGTGGGGGCCGGCGAGGAACTTGCGGTGGTCGCGGCCGAGGTCGTGGAGATAGGGGAGGAGGTTCTCGTCCTCGAAGTGGGCGACCACGTGGGTCAGCGCGGCGAAGAGCCGGTCGCGCTGGCGTTCCATGTCCTGCGCGGAGGCCGGGAAGAGTCCACGGAACCCGGGGTTGTGCCAGAAGAGGTGGGAGTAGAAGTACTTGACCGCGTGCTCGGCCCGTCTCTCCACCACCGCGAAGCTGCTTTTCAAGATCCTCACATCCACACATCCGAAAATAGGAGGGCCGGGGAACGCGAGGTCAAGCGATGGCGGATCTACGGACAGCCGCGGCGAACGACCCATATGGGATGGCGGCCGGCGCGCGGGATACGGTCAGCGGGTGCACGAGCCGACCTCCAGAGCCCCCGCAGACAGCACTCCTCCCCAGGGCCCGACCCTGTTCGACTGGGAGTTCGCGACCGATCCGTACCCGGCGTACGCCTGGCTGCGCGAGCACTCCCCGGTGCACCGCACCAAGCTCCCCAGCGGGGTCGAGGCCTGGCTCGTCACCCGGTACGCCGACGCCCGCCAGGCCCTTGCGGACCAGCGGCTCAGCAAGAACCCGGCGCACCACGCGGAGCCGGCGCACGCCAAGGGCAAGACCGGGATCCCGGGGGAGCGCAAGGCGGAACTGATGACGCATCTGCTCAACATCGACCCGCCGGACCACACCCGGCTGCGGCGGCTGGTGTCGAAGGCGTTCACCCCGCGCCGGGTGGCCGAGTTCACTCCCCGGGTGCAGGAGCTGACCGACCACCTCATCGATCAGTTCGCGAGCAGGGGGGAGGCGGACCTCATCCACGAGTTCGCCTTCCCGCTCCCCATCTACGCCATTTGCGAGATGCTCGGCGTACCGCGCGAGGACCAGGACGACTTCCGCGACTGGGCCGGGATGATGATCCGGCACGGCGGCGGCCCGCGCGGCGGCGTCGCCCGCTCCGTGAAGCAGATGCGGACCTACCTCGGTGAACTCATCCACCGCAAAAGGGATGATCTGGGTAATGACCTGATCTCCGACCTGATCCGCGCGAGCGACCACGGCGACCACCTGACGGAGGCCGAGGCCACCGCCATGGCCTTCATCCTGCTCTTCGCCGGATTCGAGACGACCGTGAACCTCATCGGCAACGGCGTCCACTCCCTCTTCATGAACCCGGACCAGCGCGCCCGCCTCCAGGACTCCCTCGCCGCCGGTGAGAGCGGCCTGCTGGAGACCGGCATCGAGGAGCTGCTCCGCTACGACGGTCCCGTGGAGCTCGCCACCTGGCGGTTCGCCACCGAGCCGCTGACCCTCGGGGGCCAGGACGTCGCGGCCGGCGATCCGGTGCTCGTCGTCCTCGCCGCGGCCGACCGGGATCCCGAGCGGTTCGCCGATCCGGACACCCTGGACCTCTCCCGCACGGACAACCAGCACCTCGGATACGGGCACGGCATCCACTACTGCCTGGGCGCTCCGCTCGCACGACTTGAAGGGCAGACGGCGCTTGCGACTTTGCTGACGCGTCTGCCAGATCTGGAACTCGCTGTTCCGCCCAACGACCTTCGCTGGCGCGGGGGTCTGATCATGCGTGGCCTGCGCACTCTTCCCGTCCGGTTCACACCTTGAAACACCTGAACGTCCCCTGACCGTAAGTCAGCTCCCGTCAAGAGTTGTGACTATCGTGCTAAGACGGCTAGGTTCTGCCGTTACCCAGCCGTTATGCGAAAGGTGCAGCTCATGCGTTCCGGGAACGGCCGCCACAGACGCCCCCGCCAGGTACCCGCGATAGTCGTCACCGCCGGAGTCACTGGCTCCGCTTTGGCACTACCGCTGCTCGCCGCCACCGGCGCGAGCGCGGCCGACACCTCCACGTGGGACAAGGTCGCCGAGTGCGAGAGCGGGGGCTCCTGGAGCGCCAACTTCGGCAGCGGGTCGTACGGCGGACTTTCGTTCACGCAGGAGCAGTGGAACGCCTCGGGCGGCCTCGCGTTCGCCGAGCGTCCCGACCTCGCCAGCCGGTCGCAGCAGATCGCCGTCGCGGAGCGCGTGCTGGGCGCCCAGGGTCCCTCGGCGTGGGGGCAGTGCTCGGAGTCGGCCGGGCTGACCCAGCAGGCTCCCGCCGCGAGCGTGGACCCGGGCCTGCCCGGCACGCTCGGACCGGTCGCCCCGAGCCACTCGCGCCCCGACGACTCGGTCCCGCGCGGCGGCACCGGGGCCAAGGCGATGGACTTCGGCGCCCCGACCCCGACCCCGGCCCCCGACTTCACGCTCCCGCCGGCGCCGCTCGCGCCGAACAGCGGACTGCCCGTCATGCCCGACCCGGATGCGCCGTCCACGTCGCCGTCCGTCCCGGTGCTCCCGGGCGACCCGACCGTGAACCCGGGCGTCCCCACGGCCCCGACGACGCCCATCGCGCCGACGGCCCCGGGAACCCCGACCACGCCCGGGCACCCGGCGGACCCGACCGCTCCGGCCAACCCGGCCAAGCCCGGCGCCCCCTCGACCCCGGGTACCCCCGGTACCCCGGGCGCCTCCACCGACCCGGCCGCCATCCCGGACACCTCCGGCACCGGCAAGCACCGTGGTACGCCGGCCCCCGAGGCGCCCGTCGTGTCAGAGGCGGCGTCGGCCCCCTCGTACACCGTCCAGGCGGGTGACAGCCTGGCCACCATCGCGTCTGCCAAGGGCCTCAAGGGCGGCTGGAACGCGCTCTACCAGGCCAACGAGCAGGTCATCGGGGATGACGCCGATCTGATCAAGCCTGGCCAGAATCTGCATCTAAGCCAGAAATAGTGACACTTCGGACACCCAAAAAGAGCTGAATGTCTGTTATCTGCAAGTGAGACATGTGTCTCTTCCGGTCAACTGGCGTGTCCCGCCCGAAGCCTTCCGCAAACCCCGTCCTCACCTGCGCAAATGCCCGCAAGGAGAGCGCAAGTAGGGGTCGTTTCTCCCCGATGTTCCTCGTTGAACATCGGGGAGAGACCTGTCTACCTTCTGAGTCGCCCGCCACCGCGGGCCTCTTCGACCGCATCGCCGAGTCCTGCCGGCGGACGGGGGGAACAGTCGTCGCGTCAAGCGCCGAAGGCAGGAGCGGGGGAACCAAGGTAGGCGCCGGGACCGGCCGTTGAGAGACGGTCACGGAAACGGCTAGGGGTTAAGTCGTGCGCCACATCGCACGGCCGGGCACTCATCCGCCCGAACCCGACAGCTCACCTCGCAGGCGTCGGTGAGGAGAACTCCATGCTGCTTTCCGGCAAGGGCAAGCACCGCCGCGCCACCGCCATCGAGCGGACCACCCGCATCGTCACGCTCGCCGGCGTCGCCGGTGTCGCCGTCGCGGCGCCCCTGATGACCGCGGGCTCCGCCTCCGCCGCGACCGTCTCCGAGTGGGACCGCGTCGCGCAGTGCGAGTCCGGCGGCAACTGGGCCATCAACACGGGCAACGGCTACTACGGCGGAGTGCAGTTCTCGGCCTCCACCTGGGCCGCGTACGGCGGCAAGGCGTACGCCGCCCAGGCCAACCAGGCCTCCAAGGCGCAGCAGATAGCCATCGCCGAGAAGGTCCTCAAGGGCCAGGGCAAGGGCGCGTGGCCGTCCTGCGGCGTCGGCCTGTCCAACTCCTCCTACACCGGTGGTGGTACGACCGACACCCCGAAGAAGACGGAGCAGAAGGCCGAGACGAAGAAGACCCAGCCGAAGAAGACCGAGCCGAAGAAGGAGACGCAGCGCTCCGAGGCCCCGACCACCCGCTCCGAGCGCTCCGAGGCCCCGGCCCCGAAGACCGGCAACGGCTCGTACGAGGTCAAGTCCGGCGACACCCTGGGCACCATCGCCGAGGCCAACGGCGTCAAGGGCGGCTGGGAGAAGCTCTTCGAGCTCAACAAGGACATCGTCTCGGATGCCGACCTGATCTTCCCCGGTCAGAAGCTGAAGCTCAGCTGAATCCCGCGGTAACTACCGCGGCAGCTCGTGCAACACGCAGCATCCCCACCGCCCGGCGCGTCTGCCCCCACGCGCCGGGCGGTGGCGTTTTTCCTGCGCGGCCCCGGTCGAGACGCCGGCAATCGAGAGTCCTATGTCCCGGAAGGCGGGTATTCGGGCCCTTTTTCGTCCCAGGGGCCGGGCGGTCGGCCGGTCGAGCGCCCGGAGCCGGTTAGGCTCTAGGCGGCAAGGCCATCCCACGGCCTGACACGCCACCGCACATCCAGCGTCACATCCCAGAAGGAGATGCTCGTGCCGTCCATCGACGTCGTCGTAGCCCGGGAAATCCTGGACTCCCGAGGCAACCCCACGGTCGAGGTCGAGGTGGGCCTCGACGATGGCAGCACCGGCCGTGCTGCAGTTCCGTCCGGCGCCTCCACCGGTGCATTCGAGGCCATCGAGCTCCGTGACGGTGACCCCAACCGTTACATGGGCAAGGGTGTCGAGAAGGCCGTCCTCGCCGTCATCGAGCAGATCGGCCCGGAGCTCGTCGGCTACGACGCCACCGAGCAGCGCCTGATCGACCAGGCCATGTTCGACCTGGACGCCACCGACAACAAGGGCTCGCTCGGCGCCAACGCCATCCTCGGCGTGTCCCTCGCCGTCGCGCACGCCGCGTCCGAGGCCTCGGACCTCCCGCTCTTCCGCTACCTCGGCGGCCCGAACGCGCACCTGCTGCCCGTTCCGATGATGAACATCCTCAACGGTGGGTCGCACGCCGACTCCAACGTGGACATCCAGGAGTTCATGATCGCCCCGATCGGCGCGGAGTCCTTCTCCGAGGCCCTGCGCTGGGGTGCCGAGGTCTACCACACCCTCAAGAAGGTCCTGCACACCAAGGGTCTGTCCACCGGCCTGGGCGACGAGGGCGGCTTCGCCCCGAACCTGGAGTCCAACCGCGCCGCGCTCGACCTCATCATCGAGGCCATCAAGCAGGCCGGCTACACCCCGGGCAAGGACATCGCGCTCGCCCTCGACGTCGCCGCGTCCGAGTTCTACAAGGACGGCAAGTACGAGTTCGAGGGCCAGTCCCGCTCGGCCGCCGAGATGACCGACTACTACGCCGAGCTCGTCGAGGCGTACCCGCTCGTCTCCATCGAGGACCCGCTGTTCGAGGACGACTGGGCCGGCTGGAAGACCATCACCGACCGCCTCGGCGCCAAGGTCCAGATCGTCGGCGACGACCTCTTCGTCACCAACCCGGAGCGTCTGGCCCGCGGTATCGAGGAGGGCTCCGCGAACGCCCTGCTCGTCAAGGTGAACCAGATCGGTTCGCTGACCGAGACCCTCGACGCCGTCGAGATGGCCCAGCGCAACGGCTTCAAGTGCATGATGTCGCACCGCTCCGGTGAGACCGAGGACGTCACCATCGCCGACCTCGCCGTCGCCGTGAACTGCGGTCAGATCAAGACCGGCGCCCCGGCCCGCTCGGACCGCGTCGCCAAGTACAACCAGCTGCTGCGCATCGAGGAGATCCTCGACGACGCCGCGGTGTACGCGGGCCGCTCCGCCTTCCCGCGCTTCAAGGGCTAATCACGCTCTTGCCTCCGTACGTCCCCGCACTCGGTCCCGTACCGTGTGCGGGGACGTATTGCGTAGTGCGTATACAGGGGAGGCGGGATCAATGGCCGGGAACCGGGATCGGTTCTCCACCTTCTCCACCGCGACCAGGCTCAAGCAGCTCGGGGAGCGGACCGCCGCCCACGTCTACCGCTCGCAGACGCGCCGCCAGGTCCGGCGCAGCCGGCTCACCGGCCGGGCCGCGCTCCTGGTGCTGGTCCTCTGTACGCTGGTCGTCGCCCTCGCGTATCCGATGCGCCAGTACGTCTCCCAGCGCTCGGAGATCGCGGAGCAGCGGCGGGCCGCCGGGGCCGCGGGCCGGCGCCTCGAACGCCTCCGTGACGAGAAGGCCCGCTGGCAGGACAACGCGTACGCGGAGCAGCAGGCGCGCAAGCACCTGCACTTCGTCCGCCCGGGCGAGATCAGCTACATCATGACCGACCCCGGGGCCGGGGCCGCCGAGCGGCACCGCACCGGAACGGCCGGATCCGACCGGCCCTGGTACTCGAACGTCTGGGACGGCGTCGACAAGGCCGACCGCCCCGGCGACTGACGAGCACCGCACCCATCCACGAGAACGAAGAGACTTCCTCCAGGCATGCAGACGCCCCCGCCCCAGACCGACCGGACCGAGCCGACCGACGCGGACATCGAGGCGTTCGAGCAGCAGCTCGGCCGCCCGCCGCGCGGGCTGCGCGCCATCGCCCACCGCTGCCCCTGCGGCCAGCCGGACGTGGTGGAGACCGCCCCGCGGCTGCCCGACGGCACGCCCTTCCCGACGCTGTATTACCTCACCTGCCCGCGCGCGGCCTCCGCGATCGGCACGCTCGAGGCGAACGGCGTGATGAAGGAGATGCAGGCCCGGCTCGCCGAGGACCCCGAGCTCGCCGCCGCCTACCAGGCCGCGCACGAGGACTACATCCGGCGCCGTGACGCCATCGAGGTGCTCCAGGGCTTCCCGAGCGCCGGCGGGATGCCGGACCGGGTGAAGTGCCTGCACGTGCTGGTCGGCCACTCGCTGGCCGCCGGTCCCGGGGTGAACCCGTTCGGCGACGAGGCCCTGGCGATGCTGCCGGAGTGGTGGGCGAAGGGCGCCTGCGTCGCGCCGTGCGCGCAGAAGGCCGAGAAGAAGGGGGCGGAGTGACCAGGGTCGCCGGAATCGACTGCGGTACGAACTCGATCCGCCTCCTGGTCGCGGACTGCGACCCGGCCACCGGTGACCTGATCGAGCTGGACCGGCGGATGACGATCGTCCGCCTGGGCCAGGGCGTGGACAGGACGGGCCGGCTGGCCCCGGAGGCGCTGGAGCGCACCTTCGCGGCCTGCCGCGAGTACGCGGCGGTCATCAAGGAGCTGGGTGCGGAGCGGCTGCGCTTCGTGGCGACCTCGGCCTCCCGCGACGCCGAGAACCGGGACGAGTTCGTCCAGGGGGTCCTCGGCATCCTGGGCGTCGAGCCCGAGGTGATCTCCGGTGACCAGGAGGCGGAGTTCTCCTTCACCGGCGCCACCAAGGAGCTGATGGGCACCACTCACATGGAGAAGCCCTTCCTGGTGGTGGACATCGGCGGCGGCTCGACCGAGTTCGTGGTCGGCGAGGAGCACGTGCGGGCGGCCCGCTCGGTGGACGTGGGCTGCGTACGGATGACCGAGCGTCACCTCGTGGTGGACGGGGCGGTCAGCGATCCGCCGACCGCGGAGCAGATCGCCGCCATACGGGCCGACATCGAGGCGGCGCTGGACCTGGTCGAGCAGACGGTCCCGCTCTCCGAGGCGCGGACGCTGGTGGGCCTGGCCGGTTCGGTGACCACGGTCGCCGGGATCGCCCTCGGGCTGCCAGAGTACATCTCGTCGGCGATCCACCACGCGCGGATCCCGTACGAGACGGTCCGGGAGATCAGCGAGCGGATGCTGACGGCCACGCACGCCGAGCGCGCGGCGATCCCGGTCCTGCACCCGGGCCGGGTGGACGTCATCGGCGCGGGCACCCTGGTGCTGCTCGCGGTCATGGAGCGGATCGGCGCCTCGGAGGTCGTGGTCTCGGAGCACGACATCCTCGACGGAATCGCCTGGTCCGTCGCCTGACGGGCGGCTCGCGGGAGCCTCGTGAGGACCTCGTGCGAGGGTCGCAGGGGCCCTCCGGAGGGCTCTCGGAGGCCCTTACGGGGGCCTTACGTCCGCTCGCCCACAGAAAGTTCGTGAAGTTCTTCACAAGGAAAAGGGGCCTGCTGGGCCGCGGGAAGGGTCCTTAAGGGCACTCCCGGGGTCCGCAGGCCCCTTTCGTGCGACCGTTCGTGCGATTTGAGGCCGCGGTCCGGTGCTGTCGGTAGGTATCCACCAACCCGGTGGTCTATTCCGCTTGCGGGCCTGGAGGCCAGTTCAGGACGGGTGAACAACGACTCCCGTTACACCCTGGTTCCCATTTTGCGCCATGACCTCCGTCACGTGGGCCGCGCAGTGTAGCAGAGGCCTTCCAACACCTTGTGAAGGGGCTCACGAGCATCACCCCTTGGGGTGCTGGATACTCGTTCCATGAGCACCACGGAGCGTCCCAGGATCCTCGTTGTAGGAGGTGGGTACGTAGGCCTGTACGCAGCCAAGCGCATCATGAAGAAGATGCGCTACGGCGAGGCGACTGTCACGGTCGTCGACCCGCGCTCGTACATGACCTACCAGCCCTTCCTCCCTGAAGTGGCCGCAGGCAGCATCTCGCCTCGGCACGTCGTCGTCCCGCTGCGACGCGTGCTGCCCAAGGCAGAGGTTCTCACCGGCCGGGTCACCAGCATCGACCAAGACCGCAAGGTCGCCGTCGTCACGCCGCTCGTCGGCGAGGCGTACGAGCTGCCTTTCGACTACCTGGTGATCGCGCTCGGCGCCGTCTCCCGCACCTTCCCGATCCCCGGCCTCGCCGAACAGGGCATCGGCATGAAGGGCGTCGAAGAGGGCATCGGCCTGCGCAACCACGTCCTCGAGCAGCTCGACAAGGCCGAGTCCACGACGGACGAGAACGTCCGCCGCAAGGCCCTCACCTTCGTCTTCGTCGGCGGCGGCTTCGCCGGTGCGGAGACCATCGGCGAGGTCGAGGACATGGCCCGCGACGCCGCGAAGTACTACACCACCATCAAGCGCGAGGACATGCGCTTCATCCTGGTGGACGCGGCCGACAAGATCCTCCCCGAGGTCGGGCCCAAGCTCGGCACCTGGGGCAAGGAGCACCTCGAGTCCCGCGGTATCGAGATCTACCTCAACACCTCCATGGACTCCTGCGTGGACGGCCACGTGGTGCTGAAGAACGGCCTCGAGGTCGACTCCAACACCCTCGTGTGGACCGCCGGCGTCAAGCCCAACCCGGTGCTGGCCCGCTATGGCCTGCCGCTGGGCCCGCGCGGCCACGTCGACACCGCCCCGACCCTCCAGGTCCAGGGCACCGACTACATCTGGGCCGCGGGCGACAACGCCCAGGTCCCGGACATCGCCGCCCGCAAGGCCGGCGTCGAGAACGCCTGGTGCCCGCCGAACGCCCAGCACGCGCTGCGCCAGGCCAAGGTCCTCGGCGACAACGTCATCTCGGGCATGCGGGGCTTCCCGCAGCACGAGTACGCGCACTCCAACAAGGGTGCGGTGGCGGGCCTCGGCCTCCACAAGGGCGTCGCGATGATCGTCATGGGCAAGATGAAGAT
The DNA here is from genome assembly GCF_040655295.1 of Streptomyces sp. NPDC050448. Classification (NCBI taxonomy): domain Bacteria; kingdom Bacillati; phylum Actinomycetota; class Actinomycetes; order Kitasatosporales; family Streptomycetaceae; genus Streptomyces; species Streptomyces sp. NPDC050448. The sequence continues at coordinate 14,556 of NZ_JBFAJR010000029.1, forward strand.
CAAGCTCAAGGGCCGGCTCGCCTGGTACATGCACCGTGGCTACCACGGCATGGCCATGCCGACCTGGAACCGCAAGATCCGCGTCTTCGCCGACTGGACCCTCGCCATGTTCCTCAAGCGCGAGGTCGTCTCCCTCGGTGCGCTCGAGACCCCGCGCGAGGAGTTCTACGAGGCCGCCAAGCCGGCGCCGGCTCCGGCCGCCGCGGCAGCCCCCGCCGAGAAGGCCAAGGCCTCCTGACCCGGGCCTGACCGGCAACTGCTCCAGCACGTCCCCGAAGGGGCCGCTCGCCATCCGTGGTGCGGGCGGCCCCTTCGGCGTTCCCGTCCGATTGACCGGTCCCGGAAATGGGTATGCCGTTCGGTCGGATCGTTCTGGAGGTGCCTTCGATGACCGAAGCCGCGCCGCGGCTGGCCGCTCTTGCCGAGACTCTGCTGGGCGCCCCGCTGCCCGTCCGGATTCGTGCCTGGGACGGCAGCGAGGCCGGACCGCCCCCCGGCCCCACCCTGGTGCTGGCCAACCGGCGCGCCCTGCGCCGCGTCCTGTGGCGGCCGGGTGAACTGGGCCTGGCCCGTGCCTGGGTCGCCGGCGACATCACCGTCGAGGGCGACCTGTTCGAACTGCTGGACCGGGTGGCCGGCCTGCTCTGGGAGCGGGCACCCGTCGCCGTCCCCGAGGCCCCGCCGGCGGTCCGCCGCTCCGGGCTCGGCAAACTCGGCGCCCTGCGCCCGCAGCTGCCGCACCTGCCGGACCGGGCCGCGGGCGCCGCCGGAACCGCCGCGCTGCTGCGCGACCCGGACGCCCGGGCCGCCCTGCGCGACCTCGTCGCCCTGGCCCGGCCGTGGCCGGCGCCCGCGCCGCCGCCCGAGGAGGCCCCCCGCCGCGGGGGCCCGACGCACAGCAGGATCCGCGACCGGCAGGCGATCAGCCACCACTACGACGTCGGCAACGAGTTCTACGAGCACGTCCTCGGCCCCTCGATGGTGTACTCCTGCGCCTACTGGAACCCCGGCTCCACACTGGAGGACGCCCAGCGGGACAAACTCGACCTGGTCTGCCGGAAGCTGGGCCTCCAGCCCGGCCGACGGCTCCTCGACGTCGGCTGCGGCTGGGGCTCCATGGCGCTGCACGCGGCCCGGGAGTACGGGGTCCGCGTCACCGGCATCACCCTCTCGCGCGAGCAGGCCGCCTACGCCCGCAAGCGGGCCGCGGAGGAAGGCCTGGCCGACCTGGTCGACATCCGGATCCAGGACTACCGGGACGTCAAGGACGGCCCGTACGACGCCATTTCGTCCATCGGCATGGCCGAGCACGTCGGCGCCGACCGCTACCGCGAATACGCCCGCACCCTGCACGAACTGCTGGGACCCGGCGGCCGGCTGCTGAACCACCAGATCGCGCGCCCCCCGGAACCGGACGAAGAGGCGTACAGCGTCGACGAGTTCATCGACGCCTACGTCTTCCCCGACGGCGAGCTCTCCCCGCTGGGCACGACGGTGGGCGAGCTGGAGCGGGCCGGCTTCGAGGTCCGCGACGTGGAGGCGCTGCGCGAGCACTACGCGCTGACCCTGCGCGCCTGGGTGGCACGGCTGGAGGAGCACTGGGAGGCGGCCGTACGGCTGACCACGCCCGGGCGGGCCCGGGTCTGGCTGCTGTACATGGCGGCCTCGGCCCTGGGCTTCGAGCACGGCCGGCTCGGCGTCAACCAGGTCCTCGCCGTCAAGCCCGCGGCGGCCGGGCGGTCGGGGCTGCCGCTGCGGCTGCGCACCTGGGGCGCGTGACCCCGTACGGCAGCGGGAAGGGCCCCGGGGCGTGTGCCCCGGGGCCCTTCCGTGTCCCTGCGAACCAACCGCCGCCGTGCCGGGGCTACTCGGTCTTGATGGCGGTCAGCATGTTCAGCCGGGCGGCGCTGCGGGCGGGCCACATGGCCGCCAGGACGCCCACCACGCCGGCGAGCAGCAGGAAGATGCCGATCCGGTCGTACGGGATGACCAGCGCGTAGCCCGGGACCGACTTGCTGAAGGTGGTGCCGACGGCCCAGGCGAGGAAGACGCCGACGCCGATGCCGAGGATCGCGCCGAAGAGCGAGATGACCACGGCCTCCAGACGGATCATGTTCTTGACCCGGCTGCGGTCGAGACCGATCGCCCGCAGCATGCCGATCTCCTGCTTGCGCTCGAAGACGGACATCGCGAGGGTGTTGACCACGCCGAGCACCGAGATGATCAGTGCCATGCCGAGCAGGCCGTACATGATGTTCAGCGCGACGTTGACCATGCCGCCCATCTCGTTGCGCATGTCCTGCTGGGTGGCGATGCCGATCGCCGGGTTGTTGCCGAGCGCGTCCAGGACGGCCTTCTCGCTGGCCTTGGACTCGCCGCCGGTGGCGTTGACGTACACCTCGGGGATGAAGGGGTCGTCGGAGTGCGCGCTGAGGATCTTGTCGTCGAGGACGTACGGGGAGAGCAGGCCGTCCAGCTCCTTGTAGACCGCGCCGACCTTGAGCGAGTCCTTCTGGCCGTCGTCGTACGTGACCTGGAGCGTCGAGCCGACCGAGAGCTTGGCCTTCGCCGCGGTCTTGTCCGCGACGGCGACCTCGCCCTTGCCCAGGCTGCTCAGCGAACCGCTGACGACGTCGACGTTGAGCATCTCGCCGATGGCGGCCGGGTTGACGCCCGAAGCCGCGTGGACCTCGTTGCCGATCCTCAGCGCAACGCCGGCCTGCGGGGAGACGGCCTTGATGCCGGGGGCCTTGGCCAGGGTCTCGGCGACCGACTTGTCGAGGCTGCCCATGCCGCCGTTCATGGAGATCTTGTAGTCGGCCTTGATCTTGTCCGTGCTCATCCGGTCCACGGCCTTGCCCATGGTGATGCCGATGACCGAGAGCGCGGTGACCAGGGTCAGGCCGATGGCCAGCGAAGCGGCCGTGACGGCCGTACGGCGCGGGTTGCGCAGGGCGTTCTGCGCGGCCAGCTTGCCGGGCACCCCGAAGACCTTCTGCAGCGGCGGACGCAGGGCCGAGATGACCGGCCGCGACAGCAGCGGCAGCAGCACGATCAGACCGATGAGCAGGAAGAACGCTCCGCCGCCGATGACCATCCGGCCGTCGCTGCCCATGGACACGCCGAGCATGACCACGCCGATGCCGACCAGGCCGAGGACGCTGCCGATGACGTTGCGCACGACGAGGGACTTCGCGGTGGCCGGCAGGTGGGCACTGCCCATGGCGGCGACCGGGGCGATCCGGCCGGTGCGCCAGGCGGGCAGCAGCGCGGCGAGCACGGTGACGAGGACGCCGATGACCAGGGCCGCGACGATCGTGGTCGGGGCGACCACCAGATCGCCGGCCGGGACCTTGGCGCCGAAGGAGTCCATCAGGGAGCGCATGCCGACCGCGAGGCCGACACCGGTGGCGAGGCCGATCGCGGCGGAGACGATGCCGACGACCAGGGCCTCGGCGAGCACCGAGCGCATGACCTGGCCGCGGTTGGCGCCGACGGCGCGCAGCAGGGCCAGCTCCTTGGTGCGCTGGGTGACCAGCATGGTGAACGTGTTGTAGATCAGGAAGACGCCGACGAAGAGCGCGATGAAGGCGAACATCAGCAGCATGGTGTTCATGCCGCTCATGCCCTTCTCGATGTCCTTGGCCTGGTCCTTGGCGAGCTCGGCGCCGGTCTGGGCCTTGGTGTTCTTGGCGTCGAGCAGCGGCTTGACCTCGGACAGCAGCTGGTCGGCGGTGGTGCCGGCCTTGGCGCTGACGGAGAGCTCCTGGTAGAAGCCGGGCTTCAGGTACAGCTGCTGTGCGACGGCGGTGTCGAACAGCACCAGGCTGCCGCCCGCGTTGACCGAGCCGTCCTCGGTGGTGAAGACGCCGGTGAGGGCGTACTCCTTGACCGGGCCGTTGGTGGCGACGCGCACCTTGTCGCCGACCGCGTACTTGCCCTTGGACGCGGTCTCCTTGTCGAGGGCGATCTGGTCGTCCTTGGCCGGTGCGGCGCCTTCGGCGAAGGTGTAGCGCGGGTCCTTGCCGTCCTTGACGGGGGCGAAGTTGGAGCCCTTGTTGGCCCAGCCCTGGCCGATCAGCTTGCCGTTCTCGTCGCCGACGCCGGCGAATCCGGAGACCCGGCCGCTCACGGCGTCGACGCCCTTGACGCCCTTGACCTTGTCGAGGGTCTGCTGGCTGATGCCGGGCTCGCCCTGCTTCTGGCCGTTGCCGTCGCGGGTCTGGCCGTACGAGGTGACGGAGACCGCGACGCCTTCGTAACTCTTTGCGGACTGGCTGCTGAGGGACTTGCCGAGGGTGTCGGTGAAGACGAGGGTGCCGGAGACGAAGGCGACGCCGAGGACGACGGCGAGCACCGTCATCAGCAGCCTGGCCTTGTGCGCGAGGACGTTGCGCAGGGCGGTACGGAACATGGTGGAGGAGTCCAGGATGTCGGGGGGCGAGCGGCTGGGCTGAGCCGTGGCGGAGGGCGGGGTCGCCCGAGGTACGAGGCGGCCCCTGCCCGAAGCGGTGGCGAAGACCAGCGCGACCCAAAAGTCAGCGGAGGACTGGCGGAGGGGCAGTCCCTCAGCTGGTGCGGCCCTTGGCGTCGAAGGCCTTCATACGGTCGAGCACCCCGTCGGCGGTGGGGCTGAGCATCTCGTCGACGATGCGGCCGTCGGCGAGGAAGATGACGCGGTCCGCGTAGGAGGCGGCCACCGGGTCGTGGGTGACCATGACGACGGTCTGGCCGAGCTCGCGGACGGAGTTGCGCAGGAAGCCGAGGACCTCGGCGCCGGAGCGCGAGTCCAGGTTTCCGGTGGGCTCGTCACCGAAGATGATCTCGGGGCGGGAGGCCAGGGCGCGGGCCACGGCCACGCGCTGCTGCTGGCCGCCGGAGAGCTGGGTGGGGCGGTGGCTGAGCCGGTCGGAGAGGCCGACCATGCGGATCACGTTGTCCAGCCACTGCCGGTCGGGCTTGCGGCCCGCGATGTCCATCGGCAGGGTGATGTTCTCCAGCGCCGTCAGGGTCGGCAGCAGGTTGAACGCCTGGAAGATGAAGCCGATCTTGTCCCGGCGCAGCTGGGTCAGCTGCTTGTCCTTGAGGGTGCCGAGCTCGGTCTCGCCGATGCGGACGGAGCCGGCGGAGAAGGTGTCCAGGCCGGCGACGCAGTGCATCAGCGTGGACTTGCCGGAGCCCGAGGGCCCCATGATCGCGGTGAACTGGCCCTGGCCGAAGTCCACGGAGACGTTGTCCAGGGCGACCACCTGGGTCTCGCCCTGGCCGTACACCTTGGAGAGGCCGGTGGCCCGGGCGGCCACGGCCTGGGTGGTGTGCGGGGCGTAGTTCATGGTGGTCACGGGAGCGACTCCTCGGGCTGCGGACCGGGGTGCGGTCCGCTGATCGGCGGGACTCTTCCATCGTCGCCGCGCCCACCCCGCCGGGGATCAGCCGAGGTGCCCGTTCCCTGGCCCACTGGAGTCTGATCGCCGGGCCGGGTGTCTCCTCCTCTGGTATGACAGCGGGCCGGCGGTGCTCGGGGGCGGCCGGGGCGGCCGGGGTGGCCGGGGGTGGCGGGGAGGGTGGCGGGCGGGGTGGCGCGAGCCATCGAAATCCCGTCATTTCCGTTTCGGGGGTGATCGCCGCCCGTAACGGGCCCACCGCGTGTTCTCGCGCCTGACGGTCCCTCAAGCGCCAATAAAATCAGACAACATCGGATAGACGACCCACTGGCGACCTGGGCGTTCCGGATAGGCTCGGCGCAGCGTTCAGTGCTTTGTGTACGGGAGCCGCTACGCCCTGCCCGGATGGTGGAATGCAGACACGGCGAGCTTAAACCTCGCTGGCCTTAGGCCGTGCCGGTTCAAGTCCGGCTCCGGGCACTCCCGATCTACCTGCGGAATTACAGGGGATCGGCCTGTCTGTTCACCCGTTCCGGGAACACGCGGGGAACACGCCCCATTCGGGTGCTTCCGGTACCGCCGCGGGCCCGCCACCAGCCGGCCCGAGCTCACCCGGGAGGAGCGCCGTCGCTTCTTCGGGCACGTGCGGCGCATGGCCGATGAGGCCCACGGCGGACGGCAGTTCCTCCTCGAACGCCTGATCCCGGACACGACGAGGGCGCCCCCTCGGGCGAGAGGGGGGCACTTCGTCCACGATGGCGGGCGGGGTCACCGCCAGGGCGAGCGCGGTCTGCGGCACCGTTCGGGCGGTGCGCTCGGCGGAGTCCTTCTTTCAGCTGGTCACGGTGAAGCCGCGGTCCTTGCCCAGGGCGGTCAGTGAGGTCTTGCCGGGGATGCCGTCGCAGTCCGACGACGACCAGCCCAGGCCGCCCCGCTCGCTGTAGCGGCGCTGCCACTTCGCGAAGGCCGTGACGGTCAGGGATCCGAATGATCCGTCGTGGGCGTACGCGTCCTGGAGGAGGCCTTCCGCCGCGAGCGCCACCTCTACGACGTTGACTTCGGCCGGGTACGTGGTGCCGCCCTGGCCCAGCCCGGGGTCCCGCCTCGCTGCGGCCACTACGTGGGCGAGGGACACCCGGACCGGCGGCGGCTCCGGAGCGGGCACGGACGCCGAGGCGGTGCCGCCCAGTGCGGGGTCGGCCGAGACGGTGCCCTCGTCGAAGTTCGGGACGCCGTACCCGTACGGACTGTCCAGGCCGCGGCGGGGGCGCACGCGCTGGTACACGCCGTCGCCTTGGTACGCGCCGGTCGTGTTGGTGTTGCCCTCCACCGTGTAGATCGAGTCTGCGTCGTAGGCGTACACCACGCCCACGTGGTCCTGCCCGGCCGAGCCCATGTAGAAGGGGCCGCCGAGCACGGGGTAGTCGGTCCAGCGGCCGTGCTGCTTCCACCACGAAACGGCCGTCGTGCACGATGCCGTGATCGGCCACAGGTCGCGCGCGCCGAGCTCGTCGGCGCCCCAGGCGGTGAAGACCGCGCACCAGGGCTGGCCCTGCGACCATTCCAGGCCGGGCGTCTCGGGGCTGAAGCGCTGGATGTTGTTCCAGTTGCCGTCGGGGTCGCGGCCCTCGTGGTAGCCGGTCTGGCTGCGGAGGAGATTCACGTAGGCGGTGCGGGAAAAGGTCATGAGGACCTCCATGACATGGAGCAGCTCCGACCGGAGGGTCGGAGCTCGGTGGGGGGACGGGCGTTACCAGCCGGGGGGCCGGCGCCGCTTCGGGCGGCCGTCGTCCGGCGGGGGGAAGTACTGCGGGGGAGAGGGTTCGGGCGTGCACGCGCAGGCCGAGGTTTCGCCGGGCCCGGTGCGTGTCGCTCGATGCATGCGGGCGGCGGCCTCGGGGGTGAGCGCGTGATCGGCGCACCCGTACACAGGGATGAGGGAGCCGGCGTCTGCTGTGGTGTTGAAGAGCTGGCCGCTCTCGGCCGCGGTGGGCCGGCGCCGCCACTGGACGACTCCAGGCTCCCCGCATTGGCAGGTGGTCATGCGTGCTCCCGGATCACGTACATCATCGATCCGGCTTCATTCGCACAGGCGGTCGAGAGAGTGCCGCCGAGTTCTGGCCGCCTGCGATTTCCACAGGGCCGCCGGCGGCGGGCCGGAGCGGGGACCAACGGGGCCGAACGTGCAGCACCTGGCGGGTCCCAGGTCAGATGATGTGACGGGCCGGATTCGAGTCTGGCTCCGGGCACTCCCGCATCCCGCGCGTATATCCCCTGCGCTTCGCCGCGCCTTCTCCTAAGATCCTCCTCCAGCAGTAGGGTGCTTTCTTTGCGAGCACATTACTCTTGTCGCAAGGCCGCGCACGGTGGCCATGGAGGAGTGAGATGAGGAGCAGTAACCCGGTCTTCTCGCGACGGGGGTTCAGCCGCGACAGCGGGGGCTACGCAGGTTTCGACGCGCAGCACCAGCAGGCCGGGACCAACCCGTACGCGACGAATCCTTACGCCACCGACCTGACCACCGGCATGCCGCAGGCGCCCGCCCGCGCCGATGTGATGACGATGGACGACGTCGTGAGCCGTACGGCCATGACGCTCGGTACGGTCATCCTCACGGCGACGATCGCGTGGATCGCCATGCCCGTCGACCCGGCGAACCTCAACAAGTCGTACGGGATCGCCGTCGGCGCCGCGCTCGTCGCGATGGTCCTCGGGCTCGTCCAGACCTTCAAGCGCAAGGCCTCCCCGGCGATCATCCTGGGCTACGCGGCCTTCGAGGGCTTCTTCCTCGGCGTCATCAGCGCGGCCACCAGCACCTTCCTCGGCGCCGGCGTGGTCATCCAGGCCGTGCTCGGCACGATGTGCGTGTTCGCCTCCGTGCTCTTCGCGTACAAGATGCGCTGGATCCGCGTCACCCGCCGCTTCTACGGCTTCGTGATGGCGGCCGCCATGGGCTTCATGCTGCTCATGGTCGCGAACCTGCTCTTCTCGGTCTTCGCGGGCGGTGACGGCCTCGGCTTCCGCAGCGGCGGCCTCGGCATCCTGTTCGGCGTCATCGGCGTCATCCTCGGCGCCTGCTTCCTCGCCCTGGACTTCAAGCAGGTCGAGGACGGCATCACGTACGGCGCGCCGCGCGAGGAGGCCTGGCTGGCGGCCTTCGCCCTCACGCTGACCCTGGTGTGGATCTACCTGGAGCTGCTGCGCCTGTTCCAGATGCTCTCCGGCGACGACTAGTCGTACCGGCGCCCGCAGACGGAATGGGGAAGGCCCCGCGAGCTCACCGCTCGCGGGGCCTTCCCGCGTCTCGGAGGGGGTACGGGGTCGGGGGCACGGGTCGGGGGCGGGATCGGGATCGGGGGGAACGGGACGGGGGAGGGCTCAGCCGAACTTGCGGGCTGCCCTGCGCAGGTCGTACTCGTGGATGATCGCCTTGGCCTGGCCGTACGAGAGCTCGTGCGCGCCGCGCAGCCAGCTGACCTTCTCCTCGAACCGGACGAGGGAGGGGCCGTCGTCCACGGCGCGGAGCCAGTCGGAGAGTTCACGACCGGTGGTCTGGGGGATTCTGTCGATCATGTTCCGGTGGGTCTGCTCGGAGAACTCTACGGACATGGGCGCCTCCGGAGGTATCGCCGTGCTGTGCTGTTCTCTTCACGCCACCGTGCCGGAGAGTTCGCCCGTTGGCAATGGTGCCGCGGCGGCGCGTAAGGTCGGCCGGGTGCTTGATACTTCACCCCTGACCGCCGCCGTGGAACGTTTCGCCGACCGGCTGCGGGCCATGCCGCAGAGCCGCCTCCAGCAGGGGGCCGCCGCCGAGGCGCTGGAGCTGGCCAGGGAACTCTCCGTACGGGCCCAGGCGCTGGAGGCCCCGCAGCGGGCCGAGGGGGCGGCTCCGGCGCGGGAGATGCCCGACGCAGGGGTCTTCGTGGTCGGGGACCAGGTGGCGGTGGCCGGGACCGACCTCGCCGAGGCGCTGCGCGCCGCGGCCGACGCTCCGGCCGACGGGGTCCCGAAAACCGCGAAGGCCCCGTCCGAGATGCTGGACGAGGCCGTGCGGCTGGTGGAGCAGGCGGACGTCAGAGCGACGCGATGACGCGGTCCGCGAGGATGTAGACGTTGTTGTCCGGGTCCTGCGAGTCACCGCAGGAGAAGGTCAGCGCGTAGGCGCCCGAGATGCCCGAGCCGCCCAGCAGCACCGGCGCGGTGCCCGAGCGGAGCGCCTCGGCGAGGCGTTCCGCCGTCTCCCGGTGGCCCGGGGTCATGCACAGCGTGGTGCCGTCGGTGAAGACGTACACGTCCAGCGTGCCCAGCGGGCCCGGGCGGACGTCCGCGAGGGCCGTACGGGCCTCCGCGAGCTCCTCCAGGCGGCTGACCGTGCGCTCGTGGTCGGCGCCGGGGGCCGAGGCCTGGGCCGGTACGAAGTCGGGGTGCGAGGGGTGGCGTCGGCGGGCGGCGGCCAGCTCGGCGGAATCCTCCGGGTAGTCGTCGGCGGCTTCGTCGCCGAGCACCGGCTCCAGGCCCACCAGGTCCGCCTGGCGGGGCAGGAAGAGGGCCGGGCCGTCCTCCCCGAGTCCGGGCAGGCCGCCCAGCAGCGAAGGCGCGTCGGCGGCGTCACGGGCCTCCTGCGCGGCCCAGAAGGCCCGCGCCTCGGCGAGCTCGCGCTCGCGCTCCTCGGCCAGGGCCTCGGCCACGGCGGCTCGTATCTCGGCGGCGGGGGAATGCACGGCGCTGCGGGCGTGCGGGACGGTCGCACCGCGGGCGTGGGCCGGCGAAGCCAGCTCACCGCGGAGGGCCGTCACCTGCTTGCGCAGGCCGTGTACGGCGTGCAGCGCAGCAGCGCCCACGGCCGCGGCGACGGCCGTGGTCAGCAGCAGGGCAAGAGACATGGCGCTCACTGACTAACTCCTGATTGATTCGATCCCCCGACTTCCTACATCAGAGTGTCCCGACCTGGGAATGGCGTGCAGTGCATTACGTCACGAATTGGACAGGGCTTTGGTCACATCGGGGCCTTGTGAAACTGCCCTGACCTGGGGATATGGCAAACCCCCAGGATAAAGGTCACATCCTGGGGGAGATTCGGTCACAGGTCGGCCGCGACGGGATTGGATTCGGCGTCAGTACGACACAAGCGATCAAGCGGATCCCTTGCGGCGTCTGGACCGATGCTCCGCTCGGCTCAGCTCGGCCGCTCGGTTCCTGTGGTCGCGCTGGTCTTCGCCACCGCTGCGGGCAGGTGCCGCCGCTCGTTCCTCGCGGCGACCCCTACCCTCCGCTCCGGCTCAGCTCAGCCGCTCGATGACCATGGCCATGCCCTGCCCGCCACCCACGCACATCGTCTCGAGGCCGAACTGCTTGTCGTGGAACTGCAGGCTGTTGATCAGGGTGCCGGTGATGCGGGCACCGGTCATCCCGAACGGGTGACCGACGGCGATGGCCCCGCCGTTGACGTTCAGCTTCTCCAGCGGGATCTCCAGGTCCCGGTAGGACGGGATGACCTGGGCCGCGAAGGCCTCGTTGATCTCGAACAGGTCGATGTCGCCGACGGTCAGACCGGCGCGCTTCAGGGCCTGCTTCGACGCCTCGACCGGGCCGAGGCCCATGATCTCGGGGGAGAGGCCGGTGACACCGGTGGAGACGATCCGGGCCAGCGGGGTCAGGCCCAGCTCCCGCGCCTTGGTGTCGCTCATGATGACCAGCGCGGCGGCGCCGTCGTTGAGCGGGCAGCAGTTGCCGGCCGTGACCAGACCGTCGGGGCGGAAGACGGGCTTGAGGCCCTGGACGCCCTCCAGGGTGACGCCGGCGCGCGGGCCGTCGTCCGTGGAGACCACGGTGCCGTCCGGGGTGGTGACCGGGGTGATCTCCCGCTCCCAGAAACCGTTCTTGATCGCGGCCTCGGCGAGGTTCTGCGAACGGACGCCGAACTCGTCCATGTCCTGGCGGGTCACGCCCTTGAGGCGGGCCAGGTTCTCGGCGGTCTGGCCCATGGAGATGTACGCGTCCGGAATCAGACCGTCCGCACGCGGGTCGTGCCAGGACGCGCCCTCGCTCTGGGCGACGGCGGCCGTACGGGCCTCCGCGTCGACGAAGAGCGGGTTGTGGGTGTCCGGCAGGCCGTCGGAGGAGCCCTTCACGGAACGGGAGACCATCTCGACGCCCGCGGAGATGAAGACGTCGCCCTCGCCGGCCTTGATGGCGTGCAGCGCCATGCGGGAGGTCTGGAGCGAGGAGGAGCAGTAGCGGGTGATCGTGGTGCCGGGCAGGTAGTCCATGCCCATCTGCACGGCGACGATCCGGCCGAGGTTGTGGCCCTGCTCGCCGCCGGGGAGGCCGCAGCCGAGCATCAGGTCGTCGATCTGGCGCGGGTCCAGCTCGGGGATCTTGGCGAGCGCAGCCTGGATGATCGTGGCGGTCAGGTCGTCCGGGCGCACGTCCTTGAGGGACCCCTTGAAGGCGCGCCCGATGGGGGAGCGGGCAGTGGAAACGATGACGGCTTCGGGCATCGGGGCTCCAAGGGGGGTGAGTTGCGGCTCGTTGCGGGACCGCAAGCGAAGTTACCGGCCCGTACGGTCGAGGTCACCGACTTCGGCATGTGATGCCGGTCGCTCCGCGGGTGGAACGCACCGACCCGCCGTTCTGTTCCGCACCCCGGCCCAGGCCCCCGTGCCCCGGGCCCCGGCCCCCGTGCCCCGGGTCCGAGCCCTGGGCCCGCGCCCCGAGCCCTGGGTTCGGGGCCTCACCCCGGGAAACCCGGCTCCGCCGGGTGCCGGGCTCTGCCCGGGCCCGCGCCTCAAACGCCGGCGGGGCTGAATCGGCCCGGGGCCCGTGCCTTGGCCTGGCGGGGCTGAATCGGCCCGCTGGTCCGTGCCTTGGCCTGGCGGGGGTGGATCGGCCTGCTGGTCCGTGCCCCGGGTCCGGCGGGGCTGAATCGGCCCGCTGGTCCGTGCCTTGGCCTGGCGGGGCTGAATCGGCCCGCTGGTCCGTGCCCCGGGTCCGGCGGGGCTGAATCGGCCCGGGGCCCGTGCCCCGGCCCGGTGGGGGTGGATCGGCGCGGGCGGTGGCCTCGGCACGGGGGCGGCGGGTTACGTGCCCGCCACCTGGGGGCCCGGGACGGATTCCGTCGGGTCCGGCGGGGTGGGGGCCAGGTCCTCGCCCGGGACCCGCCGGCGGCGGCGGTGCTTGAGGAGGGCCCACGGGCCGCGGGCGGCCGTGACCTCGGTGCCCGCCTGCCCGGCAGCGGCGGACGCGGCCTTGGCCACCGGGAGCATGTCCTCGTTCCGCGCCACCTCCAGCCGGTCGGACTCCGGCCACAGCGACAGCGCCGCGCACAGGGTGGGGAGGACCGCCATGGCGGCGGTCGCGTACCCCTCCGCCGAGGGGTGGTACGAGTCCGGGCCGAACATCTCGCGCGGGTTGGCGGCGAACTCGGGGCCCAGCAGGTCCCCCATGGAGACCGTACGGGCGCCCAGCGCGACCACCCCTATGGTCTGGGCGGCGGCCAGCTGGCGCGAGACGCGGCGGGCCAGCCAGCGCAACGGCTGGTACACCGGCTCGATGGTGCCCAGGTCGGGGCAGGTGCCGACCACCACCTCGGAGCCCGCGAGCCGCAGCCGGCGTACGGCCGAGGTGAGATGGCGGACCGACTGGGTGGGCGGCATGCGCCGCGTCACGTCGTTCGCGCCGATCATGATCACGCACACGTCCGGCGGCGGCAGCCCGCCGTCCAGCAACAGGCCCGCCTGGCGGTCGAGGTCGTCGGACATGGCCCCGGAGACGGCCACGTTGCGCAGCTCCACCGGGCGCTCGGCCACCGACGCCAGCCCCGAGGCCAGCAGCGCGGCCGGGGTCTGTCTGGCCCGGCGCACGCCGAGCCCGGCGGCCGTGGAGTCGCCCAGCATGCCCAGCCGCAGGGGCCCGGGGTTCAGCTCCGGGCCGTCGAACTCGCTCCCGTACAGCCCGTCCGCCCGCGGCGGAACGCCCAGCCCGGTGCCCACCGTCCGCTTCGCGAACTGGACCTCCGCCAGCACCAGCCCCACGGCGGCGGCTCCTACCAGCCCCAGCCCGCCGCCGCCGTACGCCGCGCCCGCCGCGATCCGGCGGGCCGTCCTCGCCCTGGACACCCCTCGAGCCACCTCGCTTTCCTGCCCGGCCTCGTTGACCTACCTGCCCCGTACTGCCCGTCGGTCAATCCCTTTCCGCATAGTCTGGCCGGACCTCCCGGAGAACCCGTGGAGTCCCCTCCCTGGAGAACATGGTGCAATTCCACGACTCGATGATCAGCCTCGTCGGCAACACCCCGCTGGTGAAGCTCAACCGTGTGACCGAAGGCCTGCAGGCCACCGTCCTTGCCAAGGTCGAGTACTTCAATCCCGGTGGATCCGTGAAGGACCGGATCGCCGTCCGGATGATCGAGGCCGCAGAGCAGAGCGGTGCCCTCAAGCCCGGCGGCACCATCGTGGAGCCGACCAGCGGCAACACCGGTGTAGGACTCGCCATCGTGGCCCAGCAGAAGGGCTACAAGTGCATCTTCGTCTGCCCTGACAAGGTGTCCATGGACAAGATCAACGTGCTGCGCGCGTACGGCGCCGACGTCGTGGTCTGCCCGACCGCCGTCGACCCCGAGCACCCGGACTCGTACTACAACGTGTCCGACCGCCTCGTCCGCGAGACCCCGGGCGCCTGGAAGCCGGACCAGTACAGCAACCCGAACAACCCCCGTTCGCACTACGAGACCACCGGTCCCGAGCTGTGGGAGCAGACGGACGGGAAGATCACCCACTTCGTCGCCGGCGTCGGCACGGGCGGCACGATCTCGGGCACCGGCAACTACCTCAAGGAGGTGTCCGGCGGCAAGGTCAAGGTCATCGGCGCCGACCCCGAGGGCTCGGTCTACTCCGGCGGATCCGGCCGCCCGTACCTGGTCGAGGGCGTCGGCGAGGACTTCTGGCCGACCGCGTACGACCCGAACGTCACCGACGAGATCATCGCGGTGTCCGACAAGGACTCCTTCCAGATGACCCGCCGCCTGGCCAAGGAGGAGGGGCTGCTCGTCGGCGGCTCCTGCGGCATGGCGGTCGTGGCGGCGCTGAAGGCCGCCGAGGGGCTCGGCCCGGACGACGTGGTCGTCGTGCTGCTGCCGGACAGCGGCCGCGGCTACCTCAGCAAGATCTTCAGCGACGAGTGGATGGCCGGTCACGGCTTCCTCGAGGAGGCGGGCCCCTCGGCGCGCATCGGCGACGTGCTCGCGGACAAGGAGGGCGCCATGCCGTCCCTGGTCCACATGCACCCCGAGGAGACCGTGGGCGAGGCCATCGAGGTGCTGCGCGAGTACGGCGTCTCGCAGATGCCGATCGTCAAGCCCGGCGCCGGCCACCCGGACGTGATGGCCGCCGAGGTCATCGGCTCGGTCGTGGAGAAGGAGCTGCTGGCGGCGCTGTTCGCGAAGCAGGCCTTGCTGTCCGACCCGCTGGAGAAGCACATGAGCTTGCCGCTGCCGCAGGTCGGCTCGGGCGAGCCGGTGTCCGAGCTCATGGCCGTGCTGGGCGACGCGGACGCGGCGATCGTGCTGGTCGAGGGCAAGCCGACCGGTGTCGTGAGCCGTCAGGACCTGCTGGCGTTCCTCGCGAAGGGCGCGAAGTAGCCGCTGCCGGCGGCGTGATGCCGCCGTGTCGGCCCGTCGCACAAAAGGTACGGGCCCGTCATGTGACGGCAGCACCGGCTTAACACGGCTACGGCACAGTGGTGGTTGTCGGCCAGGAGCGAACGCCCCGGCCGGCACCACCGAACGGCGTTGACGTACTTCCGGAGCGGCTCCCGGACCGCGTGAACGCCATGGACGCGGACGGCCCTGACCCGTCCCGTGTCCTTCGCGGGGACCGCCGTCGTCCCGCCCCTCGTACGCGAGGGTGCGGCGGTCCCCGCGCACACTTCTTTCCGGGGCCCCGGCTCACTCGCCCGTGCAGCGGTCAGCGGTCAGGGGCGGAGGCGGAGGCGGGGGCGGGGGCGCAGGCGCTTCGAGGCGTGGATGAAGTTCACGCCGAGCACGCCCGCCCAGGCGACCAGCAGTCCCTTGAACCCCGCCTGCGTGGCGCCGATGCCGGACAGCGGGATCGCCAGGATCAGCGTGATGATGGCGAAGCCGAAGCGTTCGCCGAAGTTGCCGTCCAGCGCAGACGCCCCGCCCCGGCCCCCGCGGACGGCAGTCAGGCGTTCCTCGGCCAGCCGGCGCCGGACCTGGGTGTCGACCTTCTCCACGAAGGAGTCCACGAGCGCGGCCTCGTACTCCGGCCCCAGCTCGCGCCGGGCGTCCAACGTCGCGTCGAGTTCCTTCTTCAGCTCCTGGGACTCCATGCGCCCAGCGTAGGAACGGCCCGGGGCCCCGGCACTGGGGTTAGCCCCCGTATCCGCGCCCCGGACCGTCTCGCGGAGCGGTCCGCCGCTTGCCGTCCTGCATAAGCGCATGCAGAGTGCTCGGTGACTGAATATTCACGGGGACGGAGGGGTCGGGATGAGCGACAGCCCGGCAGCGCGGCTGCAGAAGCTGTTCGAGGGGCACCGGCTGACGCCCACCCAGCGGCGGATCGCCCACTGCATGGTGCGGGGAGCGGCGGACGTGCCGTTCCTGTCGAGCGTGGAACTCGCCGAGCTGGCCGGGGTGAGCCAGCCCTCGGTGACCCGCTTCGCGGTGGCGCTCGGCTTCGACGGGTACCCGGCGCTGCGCCGGCACCTGCGCGAGGTGGCTCCCGCCGAGCGCGCCGCGGCCGCGCAGGAGGACGCGTACAACGAGTACCAGCAGGCCGTGCAGGGGGAGATCGAGAACCTGCGGCAGCTGTCGGCCATGCTCGCCGACCCCTCGCCGGTCGAGGAGGCGGGCCGGGTGCTCGCCGGGTCCAGCCCGCTGCCCGTGCTCGGGCTGCGGGCGGCGTCCTCGCAGGCGCGCGGGTTCGCGTACTTCGCCGCCAAGGTGCACCCGGACGTACGGCTCCTCGACGAGGGCGGCTCGATGCTCGCCGACCGGATCGACGCGGCCGCCGCGGCCGGGGCCTCGGCGCTGCTGTGCTTCGCGCTCCCGCGGCACCCGCGGGAGGTGGCGGAGGCCCTGGACCACGCGCGGGCGGCCGGCCTGAAGGTGGTGACGGTCGCCGACTCGGCGTTCGCCCCGGTGGCCCGGTCCTCGGACCTGCTGATCCCGGCACCCGTCGGCACCGGACTGGCCTTCGACACGGCGTGCGCGCCGATGCTGCTGGGGCGGGTGCTGCTGGAGGCGATGGCGGACGCGCTGCCGGACGCGCAGGCGCGGCTGGAGGCCTTCGACGCGCGGGCCGCGGCGCGCGGGCTGTTCGTGGAGTAGTCCCCGGTCAGGGGCAGGGACAGGGGAAGGAACAGGGGCGCGGTCACGGTGGCGGTCAGCGGTAGTTGAGCTCGGCCAGCTCCGTGGCGAGGCGACCCCGCAGGGCGGGGATGCGGGCGAGCAGGGGCAGCGCGGTGTTGCGTACGGCGCGCAGGACCGGATTGCGGGTGGTCGCGATGCGGGTCATCCGGTCGGTCAGGGCCACCACGTGCAGGGCGACGGGGCGGCGCGTGGCCTCGTAGGCGTCGAGGTTCCCGGTGGCGAGCGCGCGGCCGAGGGCGTATCCGTCCTGGATGCCGGTGTTCATGCCCTGGCCGCCCGCCGGGCTGTGCACGTGGGCGGCGTCCCCGGCGAGCAGCAGCCGGCCCGCGCGGTAGCGGTCGGCGACCCGGTGGTGGACCCGGAACCGGGACGACCAGACGAGCGCGCGGACACGGGCCTGGCCCGGGGCGCGCTCGTCCAGCAGGCCCTGCACGAAGGCGAGGTTCGGCTCGGCCGGGGCCTCGGCCACGGTGGCGACGACGCGGTAGCGCGTGCCGGGCCCGCCGGACCCGCCGGGCAGCGGGGCGACGACGGTGAGTCCGGCCGCGCCGAAGGCGAGCGAGACCTCCTGCGGGCCGGGGGCCCAGTCCATGGCCACGTCGGCGAGGACGAAGGACTCCTCGTACGCGCTGCCCGCGAAGCCGATGCCGGTCGCCTCGCGGACCACGCTGTGCATGCCGTCGGCCCCGACGGCGTGGTCGGCGCGCAGGGTCTCGCCGGTGGCGGTGGTGAGGGTGACCCCGCCGGGGTCCTGGGCGATGCCGGTGACCTCGTACGGGCGGTGGACGTCGCCGCCGAGGGCGCGCAGGCGGGCCAGGAGCACGGCCTCGGTCTCGTACTGGGGGACCATCAGCGCGTACGGGTGGGCCGTGGGCAGGCCGTCGAAGGGGACGGCGGCGAGCAGGCGGGCGCCGTCGCGGATCCGGAACCGGCTGACCGGGATGCCGCGGCCGACCAGCTCGGCGGACAGGGCGCCGGACGGGTCGAGCTCGTCGAGGACCTCCAGGGTGCGGGCGTGGACGACGGCGGCGCGGGAGGTGTTGGCGCCCTCGGCCTGGCGGTCGAGGAGGACGGAGTCGACTCCGGCTTCGGCGAGGGTCACGGCGAGGGCGAGGCCGGTGGGACCGGCGCCGACGATGGCGACGGCGGTCCGGGAGGGGAGCGGGAGGGGGAGCGGGAGCGGGGACGCGGGCATGGGGTCCTCCTGGGTCAACGGTTGTTGGCCAACGGCTGTTGACATAGCGTGCGCCTGCCCGGGTGGCATGTCAACGGTTGTTGGCCTACATTTGTTGGCATGGCACAGGGGGCAGAGACCAAGGCGGCGATCCTGCGGGCGGCGCGGGAGCGTTTCGCGGCGCAGGGGTACGAGCGGACGACGATCCGCGGCGTCGCGGCGGACGCGGAGATCGACCCCTCGATGGTGATGCGGTACTTCGGGAGCAAGGAGAAGCTCTTCGAGGCGGCGCTGACGGTGGACCTGCGGCTGCCGGACTTCACGGCCGTGCCGGCGGCGGAGCTGCCCGGCGCGCTCGTACGGCACTTCCTGGACCGGTGGGAGGGCGATCCGGCGGATGACGCGCTGCTGGTGCTGCTGCGGTCGGCGGTGACGAACGAGCGCGCGGCGGAGCGGATGCGGGAGGTATTTGCGGCGCAGGTCGCCCCGGCGCTGGCGGCGGCGGTCGGCCCGGCGCGGGCCGCGCAGGCCGGCGGGCTGATGGCGGCGCAGCTGCTCGGGCTCGGGCTGACCCGGTACCTGCTGCGCCTGCCCGCGGTGACGTCCCTGACCCCGGATGCCGTGGTCGCAGGCCTCACCCCGGCCCTGGCCGCCACCCTGGCCGACCCGGCCTGATCCTGCGGCGCGGGAGGCGGCCGTCGACCGGCAACGCCCAGCCCGCCGGCGTTTGAGGCGCCGGGTTCGGGGGCGGATCCCCTGGCGGGGCCGCGCGTCAGAGCAGGGCGTCGCGGAGGGCGGCTCCGGCCTCCGCGGTCAGTGCGGACAGCGACTGCGCCGGGCGGGCCAGGGCGAAGCGGACCGTGCCCGACCGGGTCGTCGTGAAGCCGTGGACCGCCGGGCGCGGGAGGCTGTTGTAGCCGTAGTGGGCCGTGAAGAAGTACGCGCCCGTGTCCGGGACCGCGATCAGGTCGCCCGGGGCCAGTTCCGGCAGCTCCCGGGCCGTGGCCAGCAGGTCGCCCGCGAAGCACGCCGGGCCCGCGATGTCCTGGGGGACGGGCGGGCCCGTCTTCGGGGCGCCCTTCGCGTCGTACGGCAGGATCCGCAGCGGCCACGCCGCCGGCGCGTACACCGTACGGGTCGCCAGCTGGACCCCCGCGTGCGTGAGCGCGATCGGGCGGCCCCCGGTGGTCTTCGTGTACTCGACCCGGGAGAGCATCAGCCCGTGCTTGGCCAGCAGGGACCTGCCGAACTCCGTCACCAGGCCGTAGCGGCCGGAGAACAGGGCCGGGGCGGCCTCCCTGAGGGCCGCCACGTACTGCGCGTACGACGGCGCCTCGGCGTCCGACGCGAAGTTCACCGGCAGGCCCCCGCCGATGTCGAGGGTGTCGACCTGGCGGCGCCCGGCCGCGGCGTTGATCTCCTCGGCCAGCGCGTGCAGATCCCGCACCCCCTCCGCGATCAGCGGCAGCGGCACGCCCTGTGAGCCCGAGTGGGTGTGCAGCCGGGTCAGCCACGGCCGTTCCACGAAGGCCCGTACGAGCCACTCGCGCGCCCCCGGATCCCGCAGCGCGATCCCGAACTTCGAGGTCGCGGTGGCAGTCGACAGTGCATCGATCGCGCCCGCGCCGGTCTGCGGGTTGATCCGGATCCCTAGGGGGGCCGACGTGGGGGCGGCGGCGACGAGCGCGTCGAGCCGCTCCAGCTCCTGGCGGTTGTCGGCGTTGACGGCGATCCCGAGGGCCAGCGCCTCGCGCAGTTCGGCCGAGGTCTTGGCGGGGGAGTCCAGAACGGTCCGCTCCGGCTCCACCCCGGCCGCCCGGGCCAGCGCCAGCTCGCCGGGGCTCGCGACCTCGCAGCCGAGGCCGGAGTCCGCGAGCAGCCGCAGCACCGGCACGAGCGGGCACGCCTTCACGGCGAAGGCGTGCAGGACGGGGGTGCCGGGCGCCAGCGCCGCCGCGAAGGCGCTGGTCAGGGCGGCGGCGGAGGATCGGATCCCGGTCACGTCCAGCAGGCAGACCAGGGGCTCCGCGGCATTCGCCCCGCCCACCAGACCCTGCTCGACCGCGGCCCGTACGGCCAGGTCCCGGCGCGCTGCGGCGCCCTCCCCGTGCGTCCTCGCGTGCATGCCCGCGGGCATCTCGGCAGCCATGTCCGCCAGCCAATCATCCGGCGGGTCGGCCCGCAGCTGTTGACTGAATCTATTCAGGAAGTCAGGATGTGAATAGATTGACCAACACCGGAGGAGGCACCGCCATGTCAGGACCCCGCCCCGTACGTGCTGCGCGAGGCACCGAGCTCAGCACCCTGGGATGGCAGCAGGAAGCCGCCCTCCGGATGCTCCAGAACAACCTCGACCCCGAGGTCGCCGAGCACCCCGACAAGCTCGTCGTCTACGGCGGCACCGGCAAGGCCGCGCGCGACTGGCGCTCCTTCGACGCGATGGTCCGCACCCTGCAGACCCTCAAGCAGGACGAGACGATGCTCGTCCAGTCCGGCCGCCCGGTCGGCGTGATGCAGACCCACGAGTGGGCGCCGCGCGTGCTCCTCGCCAACTCCAACCTCGTCGGCGACTGGGCCAACTGGGAGGAGTTCCGCCGTCTGGAGCACCTCGGCCTGACCATGTACGGCCAGATGACCGCCGGTTCCTGGATCTACATCGGCACCCAGGGCATCCTCCAGGGCACGTACGAGACCTTCGCGGCCGTCGCCGCGAAGAAGTTCGGCGGCACCCTCGCGGGCACCATCACCCTGACCGCCGGCCTCGGCGGCATGGGCGGCGCCCAGCCGCTGGCCGTGACGATGAACGACGGCGTCGCGATCTGCATCGACGTCGACCCGCGCGCCATCGAGCGCCGCATCGAGCACCGCTACCTGGACGTGAAGGCCGACAGCCTGCAGCACGCGCTGCAGCTCGCGGTCGAGGCGCGCGACGCCCGCAAGCCCCTCTCCATCGGCCTCCTCGGCAACGCGGCCGAGCTCCTCCCGCAGATGCTCGCGGAAGGCGCCCCGATCGACATCGTCACCGACCAGACGTCGGCGCACGACCCGCTGGCGTACCTGCCCGTGGGCGTCGACTTCGACGACATGGCGGCGTACGCGGCCAAGGACCCGGCGGGCTTCACCACGCGGGCCCGCGAGTCGATGGCGAAGCACGTCGAGGCCATGGTCGGCTTCATGGACGCGGGCTCCGAGGTCTTCGACTACGGCAACTCCATCCGCGGCGAGGCCCAGCTGGCCGGCTACGACCGCGCGTTCGCCTTCCCCGGCTTCGTCCCGGCCTACATCCGCCCGCTGTTCTGCGAGGGCAAGGGCCCCTTCCGCTGGGCGGCCCTCTCCGGCGAGGCCTCGGACATCGCGAAGACCGACAAGGCGATGCTGGAGCTCTTCCCGGAGAACGAGTCGCTGCACCGCTGGATCAAGATGGCCGGCGAGCGGGTCCACTTCCAGGGCCTGCCGGCGCGCATCTGCTGGCTCGGCTACGGCGAGCGCGACAAGGCCGGCGAGCGTTTCAACGACATGGTCGCGAGCGGCGAGCTCGCCGCCCCGCTGGCCATCGGCCGCGACCACCTCGACTGCGGTTCGGTGGCCTCCCCGTACCGCGAGACCGAGGCCATGCTCGACGGCTCCGACGCGATCGCCGACTGGCCGCTGCTCAACGCCATGGTCAACGTCGCCTCCGGCGCCTCCTGGGTCTCGATCCACCACGGCGGCGGCGTCGGGATGGGCCGCTCGATCCACGCGGGCCAGGTCACCGTCGCCGACGGCACCAAGCTCGCGGGCGAGAAGATCCGCCGCGTCCTCACCAACGACCCGGGCATGGGCGTCATCCGCCACGTCGACGCGGGCTACGACATCGCCGAGTCGGTCGCGACCGAGCGCGGCGTCCGCGTCCCCATGCGCGAGGGCGACGACGCGTGAGCGACAACTCCGCCGGGGCGAGCTCGTTCCACAGCATGTGGAACGAGCTCACCCCCATCGGCCGCCACGCGGACAGCGGCGGGTACCGCCGCTTCGCGTGGACCGGCGCCGACGCCGACTGCCGGACCTGGTTCCAGGCGCAGGCGGAGGCCCGCGGGCTCACGTACGAGACCGACCGCAACGGCAACCAGTGGGCCTGGCTCGGCGATCCCCTCGCCGGTGACGCCGTCGTCACCGGCTCCCACCTGGACTCCGTCCCCGACGGCGGCGCCTTCGACGGGCCCCTCGGCGTGGTGTCCTCCTTCGCCGCCCTGGACGAACTCCGCAGGAGGGGCGCGGAGTTCTCCAGGCCGCTGGCCATCACCAACTTCGGCGACGAGGAAGGGGCCCGCTTCGGACTCGCCTGCGTCGGCTCCCGGCTCGCCGCCGGGCAGCTGACCAAGGAGAAGGCGTACGAGCTCCGCGACGCCGACGGGATCAGCCTGCCCCGGGCCATGGAGGCCGCCGGGTACGACCCCGACGCCATCGGGGCCGACCCGGAGCGCCTCGCCCGTATCGGCGCCTTCGTCGAGCTCCACGTCGAGCAGGGCCGGGCCCTGGACCTGTCCGGCGACGCCGTCGGCATCGCGTCCGCGATCTGGCCGCACGGCCGCTGGCGGTTCGACTTCCACGGCGAGGCCAACCACGCCGGCACCACCCGTCTCGTGGACCGGCGCGACCCGATGCTCACCTACGCGGCGACCGTCCTGGCCGCCCGTACCGAGGCGGCCCTCGCCGGCGCCGTCGCCACGTTCGGGAAGATCTCGGTCGAGCCCAACGGGGTCAACGCCATCCCGTCGCTGGTGCGCGGCTGGCTCGACTCCCGCGCCGCCGACCAGGCCACCCTCGACACGGTGGTCACCGCCATCGAGAAGGCCGCCCGCGAGCGCGCCGACCAGGACGGCATCGACCTGGCCGTCGTCCGGGAGTCCTTCACCCCGGTCGTCGAGTTCGAGCACGCCCTGCGCGACGAGATGAACCGGATCCTGGGCGGGGCCGTCCCCGTCCTCGGCACCGGGGCGGGACACGACGCCGGAATCCTCTCCGCGGCCGTGCCGACCGCGATGCTGTTCGTACGGAACCCGACCGGCGTCTCCCACTCCCCGCGGGAGTTCGCCCCGGAGGACGACTGCGTGGCCGGTGTCCTCGCCCTCGCCGACGTACTGGAAGGACTCGCATGTCGTTGAAGGGGCACGTGCTGAAGACGTACTGGCTGGAGCACGCCTGGCTCGGCACCCTCGTCGAGTCCGGCGTGACCCTGGAGGTGGGCGCCGACGGGCGGATCGCCGCCCTGCGCACCGCGGCCGAGACCCCGCCGCCGGGGGCCGAGGTCCTGCGCGGCCTGACCGTTCCCGGTCTGGCCAACGCCCACAGCCACGCCTTCCACCGGGCTCTGCGCTCCCTGGTGCAGGTGGGCTCCGGGACCTTCTGGACCTGGCGCGAGCTCATGTACCAGGTCGCCCAGAACCTCACCCCCGACACGTACTTCGCGCTCGCCCGCGCGGTGTACGCGGAGATGGCGCTCGCCGGCATCACCGACGTCGGCGAGTTCCACTACGTCCACCACGCCCCCGGCGGCGCCCCGTACGCCGACCCGAACGCCATGGGCGAGGCGCTGATCGAGGCCGCCGCCGCGGCGGGCATCCGCATCACCCTCCTCGACACGGCGTACGTGTCGTCCGGCTTCGGTGCGGCCCCCGACCCGCACCAGCTGCGGTTCTCCGACGGCACGGCCGACGCCTGGGCCGAGCGCGTCTCGGCCCTCAAGCCCCGTGAGCACGCCCTGATCGGCGCCGCGATCCACTCCGTGCGCGCCGTACCGGCCGGGCAACTGGCCACCGTCGCCCGCTGGGCCGAGGAGCGGCAGGCCCCCCTGCACGTCCACCTCTCCGAGCAGACCGCCGAGAACGAGGCCTGCCAGGCCGCCCACGGCCGGACCCCGACCCAGCTCCTGGCCGACCACGGGGTGCTCGGCCCGCGCACCACCGGCGTCCACAACACGCACCTCACCGACGCGGACATCGCGCTCCTCGGCGGCACCACCACCGGCACCTGCATGTGCCCCACCACCGAGCGCGACCTCGCCGACGGCATCGGCCCGGCCGGCCGGCTCCAGCGCGCGGGCAGCCCGCTCTCCCTCGGCAGCGACAGCCACGCGGTGATCGACCTGCTGGAGGAGGCCCGCGCGATGGAGCTCAACGAGCGCCTGCGCAGCCGTACTCGGGGCCACTGGACGGCGAACGCGCTGCTGACCGCGGCCACCGCCGACGGGCATGCGGCCCTGGGCCGGCCGGATGCGGGCCGCCTGGAGCCGGGCGCGCTCGCGGACTTCACCACGGTCGCGCTGGACTCCGTCCGTACGGCGGGGCCGTTGCCGCGGCTGGGCGCGGAGACGGCCGTGTTCGCCGCGACGGCCGCGGATATCCGGCACACGGTGGTCGGCGGCCGCCACATAGTCCGCGACGGCGCCCACACCCTGGTCCCGGACGTGCCGTCCGCCCTGTCCGAGTCCATCGCAGCCGTACGGGGCTGACGCTGCTCCTTCCCCACCCCGCCCCTTCCCGGAAACCGGGCTCTGCCCGGACCCGGTCCGGGGGAGGGTCTGGGGCGGAGCCCCGATTTCGGGAACCCCGAAGGGAACCATGACCACCACCGTCATCACCAACATCGGCAGCCTCGTCACCAACGACCCCGCCCTCGGCGACGGCAGCCCCCTCGGCCTGACCGAGGACGCGGCCGTCGTCATCGAGGACGACAAGATCGCCTGGGTCGGCCCCACGGCCAAGGCCCCGTCGGCGGACGGGACCTTCGACGCGCAGGGCCGAGCCCTGATCCCCGGCTTCGTCGACTCCCACTCGCACCTGGTCTTCGCCGGCGACCGCACCGCCGAGTTCAACGCCCGGATGTCCGGCCGCAGCTACTCCGCCGGCGGCATCCGCACCACCGTCGCCGCCACCCGCGCCGCCACCGACGCCGAGCTCGAGGCCAACCTGCTGCGCCACCTCGACGAGGCCCGCCGCCAGGGCACCACCACGTTCGAGACCAAGTCCGGCTACGGCCTCACGGTCGAGGACGAGGCCCGCGCCCTGCGCATCGCCGCCGCGCACACCGAGGAGGTCACCTACCTCGGCGCGCACATCGTCTCCCCCGACTACGCCGAGGACCCGGCCGGCTACGTCGACCTCGTCACCGGCGAGATGCTGGCGGCCTGCGCCCCGTACGCCCGCTGGGTGGACGTCTTCTGCGAGAAGGGCGCCTTCGACGGCGACCAGGCCCGCGCGATCCTCACCGCCGGCGCCGCCGCCGGCCTGATCCCGCGCGTCCACGCCAACCAGCTGTCCTACGGCCCCGGCGTACAGCTCGCCGTCGAGCTGGAGGCCGCCTCCGCCGACCACTGCACCCACCTCACCGACGCCGACGTCGACGCCCTGGCGCAGGCCGCGGACACCACCGTCGCCACCCTGCTGCCCGGCGCCGAGTTCTCCACGCGCGCCCAGTGGCCCGACGCCCGCCGCCTCATCGACGCGGGCGCCACCGTCGCGCTGTCCACCGACTGCAACCCGGGCTCCTCGTACACGAGTTCCATGCCGTTCTGCATCGCCCTCGCGGTCCGGGACATGCGGATGACCCCCGACGAGGCGCTCTGGTCCGCCACCGCCGGCGGCGCCCGCGCCCTGCGCCGTACGGACGTGGGCGTCGTGATCCCGGGAGCCCGCGCCGACCTGGCCCTCCTGGAGGCCCCGAGCCACGTCCACCTGGCCTACCGCCCCGGCGTCCCGCTCGTCTCCGCCGTCTGGCAGCGAGGCGTCCGCACCGCCTGAACGACCCCCGATGCGCCCGGACATGGCCTGAATCCAGGCGGCCGACAGGCCGTGGATCCAGGCCTGTCCTGTGTCTTCCCTCCGTAAGGTCCCGGGCGTACCTTGAGCCACCAATCTGATGTGTCGTCAGTAACTTGTGGCCCGAGGGGAAGACGAAGGTGCCCGACCGGAAACGCTCCACCGCGCTTGCGCTGGCCTCCGCGCTGGCCGGAACGGCGGTCCTGCTGGCCGCCCCCGCAGCCCACGCCGACGTCGTCGACGTCGCCTACGACTGCAAGACCCCCATCGGGGACAAGTCGGCGGTGTCACCCATCGACATCAAGGCCGTCAAGGAGGGCGACGGGTACAAGCTGACGATGTCCTTCCAGAAGGGCGTCTCGTCCAGCCCCGTCGAACTCGGCAAGGGCGCGATGAGCCCCAGCGCCGTCATCGTGGCCGAAGGCGCGGAGAAGGCGTCCGTGCCGGTCTCGGGACCGCCCAACCCCGAGGCGGTGCCCGCCAACACCCCCATCAAGATCACCGATCTCTCGGGCACCTACACCCCCAAGAAGAGCGGCAAGGTCACCTTCACCGCGGGCGTGCTCACCATCAAGGCGCTGGGGACCACCACCACCTGCACCCCCGGCAACGGCCCCAAACCCTCCCTGGAGCTGGACGTCACGGCCACCGCGCAGCCCGGGGGCACCGAGGACGGCACCCTCCCGCAGACCGGACCCACCGACTCCGCCCTCGCCCTCGGCACCCTCGGCGGCACCGTGCTGCTCACCGGCGCCGCCGGGGTGCTCTGGCTGACCCGGCGCGGTCAGCGGGCCCGGTCCTGAACGGAGCACCCCCGGCCATGCCCGTGCTCCATACCCTCGCCTCCCTCTCGTCCCGCACCTCCCTCTCGTCCCTCTCGTCCCTCTCGTCCCTCAAGCGCCTGTGCGTCCCACTGTTCGCCGCGGTCCTGCTCTGCGCGTCCGCGGCGGGCGCCGCCGCGGACGAGCCCGGCTGGACCGCCGAGCCCGCCGCGGGCAGTGCCGCAGCGGCGCGGCCGTCCTTCTACCTCGCGGGCCCCGGCGGCGCCGTCCTGGAGGACCGGCTGGCCCTGTCCAACACCTCCGACCGGGAGCGCACCGTCACCCTGCGCGGGGCCGACGCCTCCAACACGGCAGGCGGCGCCCTCGCCGTGCGCCCCGCCGCCCCCGCAGCGGGAGGCCGCCAGGACGGCGCGGTGCCCGGCGCCGGCTCCTGGATCAGCTTCGGGTCCGCCGCCACCGTGAAAATCCCGCCCCGCACCCGCGCGGTGGTCCCCTTCACCGTCACCCTGCCGCCCGCCGCCCTCCCCGGCGACCACCCGGCCGCCGTGATCGCCGCCGAGGACGGCCGCGAGGTGGGGGTACGGGTCCACCTGCGCGTCGTCGGCCCGACACTGGCCGCCCTCACGGTCGAGGACGTCTCCGTACGCGGCAAGGGCGCCCGCGCGGTGGTCGCGTACACCCTGGTCAACCGCGGCAACGTGGCCCTCGCCCCCGAACTGGCCATCCGCGCCGAAGGCCTCTTCGGTGAGGTCCCGGGCCGGACCGCCCGCGCCCTGCCGGTGGAGCTGCTCCCCGGCCGGCGGGTCTCGCTGACCGAGCCCTGGCCCGGAGCCCCGGTCCTCGACGACGTCGGCCTCACCCTCACGGTCACCGCCCCCGGCGCGGCCCCGGCCACCGCCACCGCGTCGGCGTGGTTCGCGCCCGGGGGAATCGCGGCCGAGGCCGGCGCCGGGCTGCTCTGCCTCGGCGGGGTCACCCTGGCCGCGCTGCTCCTCGTACGGCACCGGCGGACCCGCGGGGGGCCGCCGGTGCCGTACGAGGAGCCCGTACCCGCGGGGAACCGGGCACCGGAACACGAGCTGACGGGAGCATCCAGGTGAGCGCCAAGGGCGGCGGAACGGTCGGCGGCAAGGTCGGGGCCCTCGTCGCGGCAGGGCTGGCGGTCTGGGCCCTGGCCCTGTCCGCGGCCCTGTTCCCGGCCGGGGCTGCCGCGGCTGCTGCTGCGCCCTCGGCCCCCGCCACCGCAGCGGCCGAGGGCAAGCCCGCCGTGGCGCTCTCGCTGGAGGAGGCCGCGAAGGGCACCGAGATCACCGTCACCGGCACCGGCTGGCGCGCCAAGACCCTGGTGATGCTGCTGGTCTGCGGGCAGAACATGATCGGCGGCACCAACAGCTGCGCCAACGCCGACGGAGCCGCCGTCTCGGTCGGCGACGACGGGCGCTTCGCGGCCCGGCTCGCCGTGGTGGCACCGCCCAAGCCCTGCCCCTGCATCGTGAACGTCACCTCTGTCAACGGGGACCAGTCGACCGTCGCCGCCCCCCTGAAGATCACCGGCCACCCGGTGGCCGAGCTGCCGGCCGAGTCCGGCACGGCACGCCTGGCGATGCTCACCGGCGTCCGGCTCGAGGGCGAGGACGGGGTGCTGACCTGGTTCGGCGCCCCGCCCAGCCGGAGGTTCACGGTCACCGTCGGCAACCTCGGCCCGGCCCCGGTCAAGGACCCGGCCTTCCAGCTCGGCACCGCCCACGGGGTGTTCGCACCGCTGTGGGACGAGGTCCGGTGGAAGGGCACGATCCCGCCGGGCGGCAAGGCGGAGATCCGGCTGGACGTCAGCCTCTCGGCGGGGGCCCACGGGGACTACACCGTCTCCCTCAAGTACGGCGACACGGTCGTGGCCACCCAGCCCTGGGGCGTGGACCGCCCGTACGGGGTGCTGCTGTTCTGGGGCCTGCTCCTGCTGGTGATCCCGGCCGCGGTCTTCCGGATCGGCATGGCCGTCGTCGACAGGGTCCGGCCGCGCCCGGGTCCGGCCGGCGGCCGCCACCGGGGCGCGAAGGCCCCGGAGCCGGACGCGGCGTCCGGGACGGCGCCGGCGCCGGCGGCCGCGCCGGTGTCCCCCCAGACCACCACGGCGGTCCTGCCGTGGTTCACCCCGGACAGCGCGCCGGGGCCGAGAGCACCACATGCACCACAGGCACCACAGGCGTCCGCACCGTCTGAGAGCAGTCCGACGACGAAGGGACATTCGTGAAGACCCAACGGAGGGTGAGTGCGGCCGCGGTCGCGCTGCTGTTCGGCGGCGCGGGCATCCTGCTGGCGGCGAGCCCCGCCCAGGCGGCCGACGTCTCGTACAAGGTGGAGTGCATCCCGCCGGCGGGCGGCGGCGGGCCGGTCCAGGGCACGACCACCGTCTCGATCACCGCACCCGCCACCGCAAAGGTCGGCGACGAGGTCGAGGTGGTCTGGAAGACCGTCAAGCCGGCCTCGAACAACACCGATCTCATGGACCTGGGCAAGGACACCGTCAAGCCCACGGGCTTCGTGCAGCTCGGCGGCGCGCTCGCCGCGGAGGTGAAGCTGGAGGGCGAGCGCAAGAACCCGCCCATCCCGAAGAAGGCCCCCATGGTCATGTCCGACATGAAGGGCAAGATCAAGCTGACCAAGGCCGGGGACGTCACGATCACGCCCGGCAAGTACGACGTCGACTTCAGTGGCTTCGTCACGCACTGCTCGCCGAAGGAGACGGTCGGCGTCGGCGCCACCATCAAGGTCACCGAGGGCGGCGGAAGCTCCGGCGGCGGCTCGACGGGCGGCGGGAGCACGAGCGGAGGTTCCACGAGCGGAGGTTCCACGAGCGGGGGCTCGACCAGCGGAGGTTCCACCAGCGGCGGATCCGCGAGCGGAGGTTCCACCAGCGGCGGCAGCGGCGGCCAGACCGACTTCCCGGGCAAGCCCGTGGAGGTCGCCTTCGACTGCGGCCCGGTCGTTCCCGGGGGCATCAAGACCCCGGTCACGATCAACGCGAAGAAGAACGGCGGCAGCTACGACCTGACCGTCAAGACCGCCAAGGGCGCGATGGCCAGCCCGATGGCCCTGCCGGCGGGGGCCCTCAAGCCCTCGATGGACATCAAGCTCGGCGGCGCCGACAGCGGCATGGTCAAGGTCTCCGGCCCGGCCAACGCGGAGCCGATCCCGGACAAGGCCCCGGTCAGCCTCAGCGACATGACCGGCACCTACAAGCCCGGCAAGACCGGCAAGGTCACGCTGAGCCCGGACCAGCTGACGATCGACGTCACGATGGCCCCGGGGGCCACGCCGATCAACGTGCCCTGCAAGGCTGCCAGCAGCGGCGTCTCGCTGGAGCTCGACACCACCGCCCAGACGGGCGGCTCCGGCTCCCCGTCCACCACCGGCTCCACCACCGCCTCGGGCGCCTCGGGCGGCCTCGCCGAGACGGGCGCCGAGAACGAGGGGGGCATCAAGGCCCTGGCCCTGGTCGCCGGCACGGTGATCCTGCTCGGCGGCGCGGTCTTCACCTTCACCCCGTGGCGCCGCCTGCGCGGCACGCGCTAGCCCCGGACGTGAAGCGGCCCGGCACACCGAACGGTGTGCCGGGCCGCTTCACGCGCCAGGAGGGGTGCGTCAGTGCACGCCGCCCATGAGGGTCTGGACCTTCTTGCGGTACGCGTAGACCGCGAAACCGGCCAGGGCCGCGGCGAGCGCCTGGAAGGCGATCACCCAGGTGCCGTTGAGGTCCACGCCGCCGATGGACAGGAGGCTGGTGATGCAGTCACCGGCGGTGACCGCGAGGAACCAGACGCCCATCATCTGCGAGGCGTACTTCTGCGGAGCCATCTTCGTGGTGACGGAGAGGCCGACCGGGGAGACGCACAGCTCACCGATGGTCTGGATCATGTAGATCGTGACGAGCCACATCGGGGAGACCTTGGTGTCGCCCGTCGCCATGCCCATCGGGACGATGAAGACGAAGAACGAGGCACCGATCAGGACCAGGCCCATCGCGAACTTCACGATGGTGTTCGGCTCCTGGTTCTTGCGCGCCAGCCACAGCCACAGCCAGGCGAAGACCGGGGCCAGGGCCATCACGAACAGCGGGTTCAGCGACTGGTACCAGGTGGCCGAGAAGTCGAAGCCGAACATGGTGCCGGCGGTCTTGTCGTCCGCGAACAGGGACAGCGTGGAGCCGCCCTGGTCGTAGATCATCCAGAAGACGGCGGCGGCGATGAAGAACCAGATGTACGCGGTCATCTTCGACTGCTCGGCGCCCGACAGGTCCTTGTCGCGCTTGATGCGGGTCAGGACGGCGATCGGGATGAACAGACCGGCCAGCGTCAGCGGGACCAGGGCCCAGTTCAGCGTGTAGGCACCGAGGGCGACCACGGCGCCGTAGAAGACCGCGATGCCCAGGACCGCGAGGACGACCTTGGTGAGGACGGCCTTGCGCTCCTCCGCGGACAGCGGGTTCGGGACCAGGCTGCTCTTCGGGCTCAGGTGCTTGGTGCCGAGCAGGAACTGGGTGAGGCCCAGGCCCATGCCGACGGCGGCGAGGGCGAAGCCCAGGTGCCAGTTGTGCTCCTTGCCGACGGTGCCGACGACGAGCGGGGCGACGAAGGCGCCGAGGTTGATGCCGATGTAGAAGAGGGTGAAGCCACCGTCGCGGCGCGGGTCCTCCGGGCCGTCGTACAGGTGGCCGACCATCGTCGAGATGTTGGCCTTCAGCAGACCGGAACCCGCCGCGACGAGGATCAGACCGACGAAGAACATCGCCTGGCCGGGCAGGGCCAGCGACAGGTGACCGGCCATGATCACGAAGCCGGCGATGGCGACCGTCTTGCGGGCGCCCCAGACGCGGTCACCGAACCAGCCGCCGGGCATGGCCATGAGGTAGACCATGGAGACGTACACGGAATAGATGGCCGTGGTCGTGGCGGCGGTCATGGCCAGTCCGCCACCCTGGCTTCCCGTGGCGGCGTCGGCGCCGCCCGAGACCAGGTAGTACACCAGGAGTGCACGCATGCCGTAGTAGGAGAAACGCTCCCACATCTCGGTCATGAACAGAGTGGCCAGGCCACGGGGGTGTCCGAAGAAGGTCTTCTCGGTGGACGGAACCGCCGAACCCTTCGTCAGGCTGGAAGCCATGGTCGATCCTTGCTTGGTCGGGACGCTTCGCTTCGTGAGCGGAACAGCGCCCGGTGGGGGGTGGCCGGCACCGGCCACGGGTGTCCCACCCCACGCCCAGGGGTCTGCCCCCGTCCGGTGAGGAGGGAGGCGGGGGATGTCCGTAACCGGGATCCACGCTCCGTCGCGCATCTTCGCGTGCGGAGCCCGGCCCACAGGTCATTCACTGTCACCGGATTCGATGAGGAGAGTCGTCAAGACCCCCTGATCGATCCGGACAGAATCGAGACCTTCGGCTCGCTTTTCGGCGCAAAGGTCTCTGAGGTAGTGCATCAGGCGTCTCGCCACCATACGACACGACAGTGCGGCATATGAAAGGACTTGAGACATGGATCACAGGCGAGCGGGGAACCGTTTGGCCACATTCGAAGGTCGGCATCTGCCATAAGACCAGATCGGCAGGGGTGTGCAGGTGCGACCCTGCGCAACGCCGCCGCGGACTACCATCACCCACATGACGCGTGTACTGCTCGCCGAGGACGACGCATCCATCTCGGAGCCCCTGGCCCGTGCCCTGCGCCGGGAAGGGTACGAGGTCGAGGTCCGGGAGGACGGCCCCACCGCCCTGAACGCAGGACTGCAGGGCGGCGTCGATCTCGTCGTCCTGGATCTGGGCCTGCCGGGCATGGACGGCCTCGAGGTCGCCCGCCGGCTGCGCGCCGAGGGCCACGGCTTCCCCATCCTGGTACTCACCGCCCGTGCGGACGAGGTCGACACGGTCGTCGGCCTGGACGCCGGCGCCGACGACTACGTGACCAAGCCCTTCCGCCTCGCCGAGCTGCTGGCCCGGGTGCGGGCCCTGCTGCGGCGCGGCGCGAACGAGGCCACCCAGGCCCCCGCCACCCACGGCGTGCGGATCGACGTCGAGTCGCACCGCGCCTGGATGGGGGAGGAGGAGCTCCAGCTCACGGCCAAGGAGTTCGACCTGCTCCGGGTCCTCGTCCGCGACGCCGGCCGGGTCGTCACCCGCGACCAGCTGATGCGCGAGGTGTGGGACACCACCTGGTGGTCCTCCACCAAGACCCTCGACATGCACATCTCCTGGCTCCGCAAAAAGCTGGGCGACGACGCCGCGAACCCGCGCTACATCGCCACCGTCCGCGGCGTCGGCTTCCGCTTCGAGAAGAGCTGAGCGGCCTCCCGGACCATGCGCCGCCGTCTGATCAACTCCACGCTCGCCGTGGTGCTCGTCGTGATCGCCGTCTTCGGCGTCTCCCTGGTGATCGTGGAGACCCGGACGATCACCAGCAGTGCCCAGGACCGCATCGAATCCGAGGCGCTGC
This sequence comes from Streptomyces sp. NPDC050448, assembly GCF_040655295.1. NCBI lineage: Bacteria > Bacillati > Actinomycetota > Actinomycetes > Kitasatosporales > Streptomycetaceae > Streptomyces > Streptomyces sp. NPDC050448. The sequence continues at coordinate 47,563 of NZ_JBFAJR010000029.1, forward strand.
GCCTGGTGGGCATCGTCGAGGGGAGCGTCCTGGAGAACAAGCCCATCGACGCCCAGGCCCTCGCCGAGCAGTTGGACGTGGGCGGGTACGCCCGGATCACGGTCCCCGGGCAGCCGCCCGTGGAGGTCGGCGACCGGATCCCCGACAGCGTCATCCGCGGCACCGCGAAGGGCGAGCAGGGCGAGACCGTGGTCGTCGAGGAGTCCCGCTCCACGGTGACCAGGGAGGTCGGACGGACCCTGGCCGTCGTCGGCGCGGTGGCGCTGCTCGCCGTCGTGGCGGCCGTCCTGCTCGCCGTACGGCAGGCCAACCGGCTGACCTCCCCGCTCACCGACCTGGCCGAGACGGCCGAGCGGCTGGGCTCCGGCGACCCGCGGCCCCGGCACAAGCGGTACGGGGTCCCCGAGCTCGACCGGGTCGCGGACGTGCTGGACTCCAGCGCGGAGCGGATCGGCCGGATGCTGACCGCCGAGCGGCGCCTGGCCGCGGACGCCTCGCACCAGCTGCGCACCCCCCTCACGGCCCTGTCGATGCGGCTGGAGGAGATCACGGTCACCGAGGACCTGGAGACCGTACGGGAGGAGGCGAGCATCGCCCTCACCCAGGTGGAGCGGCTCACGGACGTGGTCGAACGGCTGCTGACGAACTCGCGGGACCCGCGGACGGGCTCGGCGGTCCCCTTCGACCTGGACGAGGTCGTCAAGCAGCAGGTGGAGGAGTGGCGGCCGGCCTACCGCAGCGCGGGCCGGGCCATCGTGCGCTCCGGCAAGACGGGCATGCGGGCCGTCGGCACCCCGGGCGCGGTCTCGCAGGTGCTGGCCACCCTCGTGGAGAACGCGCTGATGCACGGTGGCGGAACGGTCGCGCTGCGTACCCGGGTGATCGGGAACCAGGCTGTGCTGGAGGTCACGGACGAGGGGCCGGGGGTCCCGCCGGACCTCGGCAACCGGATCTTCGAGCGGGCCATCAGCGGCCGCAATTCCACCGGGATCGGTCTGGCGGTGGCCCGGGACCTCGCGGAGGCCGACGGGGGGCGCCTGGAGCTGCTGCAGACGCAGCCGCCGGTGTTCGCGCTGTTCCTGAGCCGGACGGCGCCGACGCGGCCGGAGCCGGAGCAAACGGTCCGCTGAGCCGGCCGGCACCCCCGGGGACGGGCCGGGCGCCGGGCTACTTGCCGGCGTGCTCCGGGGCGCGCGCGGCGCTCGGGCCGCTCTCGGTCCCGCCGCGCGGCGAGGCGGCCGCGGAGGCCGCGGCCGGGGCCGGGGCGGGTTCCGGCAGGGCCTTGAAGACCCAGGTCCGGTACGACCAGAAGCGGAACACGGTGGCCGTGCCGATGCCGATGAACTTGAACACGTTGGTGGCGAGCGGGCCGTCCCAGCCGAGCCCGTAGGTGGCCGTGTACAGGACGCCGTTCTCGATCACGAGGCCGATCACGCTGAACGCCACGAACAGCGGCAGCTCGCGGGAGCTGCCGCTCTGGGCGCGGTCCCGGTAGGTGAAGTACCGGAAGCCGATGTAGTTGGTGATGATGGCCACGACGGTGGCTATCACACTCGCCCGGACGACCTGGAGGTCCGTCGTGTGGCGGATCAGGTTGAAGACACCCAGGTTGACGAGCACACCGACGCCGCCGACGGCCCCGAACTTCGCGGCCTCGGAGGCGAGGCCGCGTACGCGTTCGAGGACGGATCCCTGCTGCGGGGTGCTCATGTGATGGATCAGTCCTGTCCTTCGCCGCCCCGCGTGGAGGCGTCCGCGGAGGCGTCTGCCGCCTTGGGTCAACCCACCCATGCTAAGTGTCGCCCCGTGGGCCCGTCCGTGCCTTCGTACACCGTGCGACGCACGGCACACAGGGACGTGACGACGACGCGCGCCGATCAGTACGGGCCAGGGCCGTGTCCGGATGGCGGAATACCGGCGGATACTCTGGAGGGGTGACGTTCCCGGTAGTCGGCATGGTCGGCGGCGGACAGCTCGCCCGCATGACCCACGAGGCGGGTATCCCCCTCGGCATCAGATTCAAGCTCCTCAGTGACACCCCACAGGACTCGGCGGCCCAGGTCGTGAGCGATGTCGTCATCGGCGACTATCGCGACCTGGAGACGTTGCGCGCCTTCGCGCGCGGCTGCGATGTGATCACTTTCGACCACGAGCACGTGCCCATCGAACACCTGCGGGCCCTGGAAGCGGACGGCATCCCCGTCCGCCCGGGGCCCGACGCGTTGATGCACGCCGCGGACAAGGGGGTGATGCGCGCCAAGCTCGACGAGATCGGCGCGCCGAGCCCCCGCCACCGGATCGTGAGCGATCCGGAGGACGTGGCGGTCTTCGCGCAGGAGGTGGGCGGCTTCCCGGTCATCCTCAAGACCGTGCGCGGCGGCTACGACGGCAAGGGCGTCTGGTTCGTCCGGACCCCCGAGGACGCGGAGGCCCCCTTCAGGGCGGGCGTCCCGGTCCTCGCGGAGGAGAAGGTCGAGTACGTCCGCGAGCTCGCGGCCAACATCGTCCGCTCCCCGCACGGCCAGGCCGTGGCCTACCCCGTCGTCGAGTCGGTCCAGGTGGACGGCGTGTGCGACACGGTGATCGCCCCCGCCCCGAACCTCTCCGAGGCCCTGGCGGGCGAGGCCCAGGCCCTCGCCCTGCGCATCGCCAAGGAGCTCGGCGTGACCGGCCACCTGGCCGTGGAGCTGTTCGAGACCACCGACGGCCGGATCCTCGTCAACGAGCTGGCGATGCGCCCGCACAACAGCGGCCACTGGACCCAGGACGGCGCCGTCACCTCCCAGTTCGCCAACCACGTCCGCGCGGTCCTGGACCTCCCCCTGGGCGACCCGCGCCCCCGGGCCCGCTGGACGGTCATGGCGAACGTGCTCGGCGGGGACTACCCCGACATGTACGCGGCGTACCTGCACTGCATGGCCCACGACCCCCAGCTCAAGATCCACATGTACGGCAAGGACGTGAAACACGGCCGCAAGGTCGGCCACGTCAACACCTACGGCGACGACCTGGACGATGTGCTGGAACGCGCACGTCACGCAGCCGGCTACCTCAGAGGAACCATCACCGAATGAGCACCTCCACCGCAGGTCCCGTCATCGGCATCGTCATGGGCTCGGACTCCGACTGGCCCGTCATGGAGGCCGCCGCCCAGGCCCTGGACGAGTTCGAGATCCCCTACGAGGTCGACGTGGTCTCCGCGCACCGGATGCCGCGCGAGATGGTCGCCTACGGGGAGCAGGCCGCCGAGCGCGGCCTGAAGGCGATCATCGCCGGTGCCGGCGGGGCCGCCCACCTGCCCGGCATGCTCGCCTCGGTGACCCCGCTTCCCGTCATCGGCGTCCCGGTGCCGCTGAAGTACCTCGACGGCATGGACTCCCTGCTGTCGATCGTCCAGATGCCCGCAGGGGTTCCCGTCGCCACCGTCTCCGTCGCCGGGGCGCGCAACGCCGGGCTGCTGGCCGTACGGATGCTGGCCGCCCACGACCCGGAACTGCTCGGCCGGATGAAGGACTTCCAGCAGGAGCTGAACGACCAGGCCACCGAGAAGGGCAAGCGGCTGCGGACGAAGGTCGCGGGCGCGGAGTCCTTCGGGTTCGGCAAGTGAGCGCCGCGCAGCGCCTGAGCGAGGCGCGGGAGCTGCTGGCCGAGCATCCCGTGGTCGACGGGCACAACGACCTGCCGTGGGCCCTGCGCGAGCAGGTCCGCTACGACCTGGCGCAGCGCGACATCGCCGGCGACCAGAGCGGCCGGCTGCACACCGACATCCCCCGGCTGCGCGCCGGCGGGGTCGGCGCGCAGTTCTGGTCGGTCTACGTGCGCTCCGACTACGCGGGCGACGAGGCGGTCAGCGCGACCCTGGAGCAGATCGACGCCGTCGGCCAGCTGATCGACCGTTACCCGGCGGACCTGGTGCGGGCGCTGACGGCGGACGACATGGAGGCGGCCCGCGCCGACGGCCGGATCGCCTCGCTGATGGGCGCCGAGGGCGGCCACTCCATCAACAACTCGCTCGCCACGCTGCGCGCCCTGCACCAGCTGGGCGTGCGGTACATGACGCTCACGCACAACGACACCATCGACTGGGCGGACTCGGCGACCGACGAGCCGCGCCACGGCGGCCTGAACGGCTTCGGCCGCGAGGTCGTCCGCGAGATGAACCGCATCGGCGTGCTCGTCGACCTCTCGCACGTCGCCGCGACGACGATGAGGGACGCGCTCGCCGTCTCGGCCGCGCCGGTGATCTTCTCGCACTCGTCCGCGCAGGCGGTCTGCGACCACCCGCGCAACGTCCCGGACGACGTCCTGGCGCAGCTGCCGGCCAACGGCGGGGTGGCGATGGCCACGTTCGTGCCGAAGTTCATCCTCCCGGCCGCGGTCGAGTGGACCCTGGCCGCGGACGCGAACCTGCGGGCGCACGGCTTCCACCACCTGGACACCACGCCCGGGGCGATGGCCCTGCACCGGGCCTTCGAGGCGGAGCGCCCGCGCCCGGTGGCCACGGCCGCCACGGTCGCCGACCACCTCGACCACATGCGCGAAGTGGCCGGCGTCGACCACATCGGCATCGGCGGGGACTACGACGGCACGGCCTTCACCCCGGCCGGGCTGGACGACGTCGCCGGCTACCCGAACCTGATCGCGGAGCTGCTCACGCGCGGCTGGTCGCGGACCGACCTGGCCAAGCTGACCTGGTCCAACGCGGTACGGGCGCTGCGCGACGCGGAAGCGGTGGCGCGCGAGCTCTCGGCGTCCCGCGGCCCCTCCAACGCCGTGCTGTAGCCGCCGAGGGCCTCCCCGGCGGCTGCGGCGAAGGGTGTGACCTGCGGGTTTCACCCGAACGCCACATCCGCCGGGCGATCCGGCCGTCCGGCGTGTCACGGTGGCAGCATCTCTCCCTGCTGCCGCCGAGACCGGAGCGAACGCCATGGCCGACCTGCAGGATGAACAGAACGCCGCGTACACCGCCGATACGGCCCCTGGGACCCCCGGCTCCGTCGGAGCCGAGGACCTGCCCGCCGCGGTGGCGGGCAGCGCCTTGGAGCGGGCCGTCGCGCTGCTGTCCGTGCATCCCGTCGCGGACGGGCACAACACGCTTGTCTGGACCCTGCGCCAGAGTCCGTACCACGACATCGACACCTCGGACACCGGTGTCGACACCGACATCCCGCGGCTGCGCGCCGGCGGGGTCGGCGCCCAGTTCTGGTCGTTGCTGCTGCCGCGCGAGGCCGCGGCGGCCGACCGGGTGGTGTCCGAGACCCTGGAACAGATCGACGTGGCGCTGGCCCTGATACGCCGTTATCCCGAAGGCCTGTGCCTCGCCCTGACGGCGGACGACATGGCCGATGCCCGCAACCGGGGCCGGATCGCCTCGTTCCTGGGCCCCGTGGCCGGCCGTACGCTGACCGATTCGCTGGGCGCCCTGCACGCGTTCCACGCGCTGGGCGTACGGATCCTCGCGCCCGCGGGAGCACCCTGGGCCCAGCACGATCTGACGCCCTTCGGCCACGAGGTGGTCAAGGAGATGAACCGGCTGGCGATGCTGGTGGACCTGACCGGCTGTGCGCCGGAGGTGGCCTGCCAGCTCGCGGGGGCCTCCAAGGCCCCGGTGATCGCCTCGCACACCGCGGCGGCGGCGCTGAACCCGCATCCGGGGAATGTGACCGACGAGGTGCTGATGGCCCTGCGGGCGGCGAACGGTCTGGCGATGGTCACCTTCGATGCCGAACAGACCGGGGACTCCCTGCACGCGGTCGCCGACCACCTGGAACACGTCCGGGCCGTCGCGGGCCCGCACTGCGTCGGCCTCGGCGCCACCTTCGGCTCCGAGCAGGGCACCCCCCGGCCGATGGGCCTGACCGACCCCTCGGGCTATCCGCGGCTGATCGCGGAACTGCTGGAGCGCGGCTGGTCGGAGACCGACCTGGCCCTGCTGACCTGGGACAACGCCCAACGGGTGCTGCGCGACGCGGAATTCACGGCCCGCGCCGCCCAGCACCGCAGGACCGCGTAGCCCGCAGTCCGGGCCTTGTGCCGGGGCCGTCTTCGCCGGTACGCGGGGTCCTGCGGTGCCGCGCTGCCGGGCTCCGGGCCGCCGCGACGACCGCCCGGCCAGGGCTCAGGCGCGGGGGCGGCCCATCGCGCGGTACGTCCAGCCGGCCGCGCGCCAGCGGTCGGTGTCGAGGGCGTTGCGGCCGTCGAGGATGAGGCGGTCGGTGACGACCGAGCCCAGCTCCACCGGGTCGAGGTCGCGGAACTCGCGCCATTCGGTGAGGTGCAGGACGACCTCCGCCCCGCGGGCCGCCTCCAGCGCCGAGTCCGCGTACCCGAGCGTCGGGAAGACGCGGCGGGCGTTGTCCATGCCCTTCGGGTCGTAGACGGTGACCTGGCCGCCCTGGAGGTGGATCTGCCCGGCCACGTTCAGCGCGGGGGAGTCGCGGACGTCGTCCGAGTCCGGCTTGAAGGTGGCGCCGAGCACCGCGACCCGCTTGCCGAGGAAGGACCCGCCCACGGCCTCGCGCGCCAGCTCGACCATGTGCCCGCGCCGCCGCATGTTGATGGAGTCGACCTCGCGCAGGAAGGTCAGCGCCTGGTCCGCGCCCAGCTCGCCGGCGCGCGCCATGAACGCCCGGATGTCCTTGGGCAGGCAGCCGCCGCCGAAGCCGATCCCGGCGCGCAGGAACTTCGCGCCGATCCGCTCGTCGTGGCCGATGGCCTCGGCCAGCTTGACCACGTCGCCGCCGGCCGCCTCGCAGACCTCCGCCATCGCGTTGATGAAGGAGATCTTCGTGGCGAGGAAGGAGTTCGCGGCGGTCTTGACGAGCTCGGCCGTCGGGAAGTCGGTCACCACCAGCGGGGTGCCCTCCGCCATCGGCGTCTCGTACACCTCGCGCAGCAGCTTCTCGCCGCGCTCGCCCTGGACGCCGATCACGATCCGGTCGGGGTGCAGGGTGTCCTGCACGGCGAAGCCCTCCCGCAGGAATTCCGGGTTCCATGCCAGTTCGACGTCCGGGCCGGCCGGGGACAGCTCGGCCAGCTTCGCGGCGAGCCGCTCCGCCGAGCCCACCGGCACGGTGGACTTGCCGACGACGAGCACCGGCCGGGTCAGGTGCGGGGCCAGCGATTCCATCGCGGAGTCGACGTACGACATGTCGCAGGCGTACTCGCCGTGCTTCTGCGGGGTGTTCACGCAGACGAAGTGGACGTCGCCGAAGGCGCCGACCTCTTCCCAGGACTGGGTGAAGCGCAGCCGCCCGGTGGAGCCCGGCAGGCCCGCGACGTGCGCGGCGAGGAGTTCCTCGAGCCCGGGCTCGTACATCGGCACCCGGCCCGCGGCCAGCATCTCGATCTTCTCCGGCACCACGTCCAGCCCGAGCACCTCGAAGCCCAGCTCCGCCATCGCCGCGGCGTGGGTGGCGCCGAGATAGCCGGTGCCGATCACAGTGATCCTGAGGGGGGCCATGGGTGCTCCAGAGGTGCGGGGCCGTTTGCGGCCACTGAGCATAGTCGGGCCGGTCCGGGGGGACGTTCCCCAGGAGACACGGCTGTCACGCAGCTCACGTGCCCCGTACATATCGCTGCCAGGACGCCGGACACTAAGATTTGGGTTACTTAACGGTAGTTAGCATCACGCATCACACTTGGGGAGTGAGAGTCTTGGCGGGTTCTGCCGACTTCGACCTGTACCGCCCGGCCGAGGAGCACGACATGCTCCGCGAGTCCGTCCGCTCGCTCGCCGAGGCGAAGATCCTGCCGTTCGCAGCCGCGGTCGACGAGGAGGCCCGCTTCCCGCAGGAGGCCCACGACGCGCTCGTCGCCAACGACCTGCACGCCGTCCACGTCCCCGAGATCTACGGCGGCGCCGGCGCCGACGCCCTCGCCACCGTGATCGTGATCGAGGAGGTGGCCCGCGTCTGCGCCTCCTCCTCCCTGATCCCGGCCGTGAACAAGCTCGGCTCGCTCCCTGTGATCCTCTCCGGCTCCGAGGAGCTCAAGGCCAAGTACCTCGGCCCGCTGGCCAAGGGCGACGGCATGTTCTCGTACTGCCTCTCCGAGCCCGAGGCGGGCTCCGACGCCGCCGGCATGAAGACCCGCGCCGTGCGCGACGGGGACTTCTGGGTCCTCAACGGCGTCAAGCGCTGGATCACCAACGCGGGCGTCTCCGAGTACTACACGGTCATGGCCGTCACCGACCCTTCGATGCGTTCCAAGGGCATCTCGGCCTTCGTCGTCGAGAAGGGCGACGAGGGCGTCTCCTTCGGCGCCCCCGAGAAGAAGCTCGGCATCAAGGGCTCGCCGACCCGCGAGGTCTACCTCGACAACGTGCGGATCCCCGCCGACCGCATGATCGGCGCCGAGGGCACCGGCTTCGCCACCGCGATGAAGACCCTCGACCACACCCGCATCACCATCGCCGCCCAGGCGCTCGGCATCGCCCAGGGCGCCCTGGACTACGCCAAGGGCTACGTCCAGGAGCGCAAGCAGTTCGGCAAGCCGATCGCCGACTTCCAGGGCGTGCAGTTCATGCTCGCGGACATGGCCATGAAGCTCGAGGCCGCCCGCCAGCTGACCTACGCGGCCGCCGCCAAGTCGGAGCGCGGCGACAGCGACCTGACCTTCTTCGGCGCCGCGGCCAAGTGCTTCGCCTCCGACGTGGCCATGGAGGTCACCACGGACGCCGTCCAGCTGCTCGGCGGCTACGGCTACACCCGTGACTACCCGGTCGAGCGCATGATGCGCGATGCGAAGATCACGCAGATTTATGAAGGCACGAATCAGGTCCAGCGGATCGTCATGGCGAGGAACCTGCCGTAGCAAGGTTTCCGCAGGTCAGCGGCCCGGTTGGGTGATCCGGAAGTCGTGATCAGCTTCCGGTCCATCCAGGTCCGTTCGGGTCCCTTCCTGGGCGTCATGCTGGGGGAATCCTGGGCGGATGCCGGGCCCCAAAGCTGCTCTGACCTGCACAAACGAGAAGGCCCCCGGCGTGATGCCGGGGGCTTTTCGTAAGGGTTGGATCAGGCGACTTCGGCCCGTTCCGTGGGGTCATCCGCGCCTGGGGTCAGCATGCTTGCGATGGCTGCCCGTCCGCGCTGTTCGGCCCCTTCGAATATGTAGTGGTAGTGCTCGCGGAGCACGTCCGTGCTGCTGTGCCCCATCCAGTCGGCCACATCGTTCTCAGGGACGCCCGCATAGAGCAATCGGGATCCGTAGTAGTGCCGCATGGAGTGCGGCTTGCAGTAGGTCACCTCGCCCTTCGTCAGGGCTGGCAGCCAGATCTGCCGGTAGAAGTACGAGGCGTACACGTAGCCGGTCCGGGTGACGTTCGGAAACAACAGGCGCTCTGGTCCCCACACGCCGTGGTTCTTGATGTGCCTGCGCAACTCGAAGGCCACGTTCGGCGGAAGCGGCACGACGCGCCCCGGCTCCTCCTCGTCACGAGCCTTGATGTGCCGCCGCTGTAGCGCACTGTTCTTCCCCGACTCGGATTCGCCGTCCTCCGCAATCTGGAAGTCGACTCGCAGGACCTCGGCCTGGAAGTCGATCTGATCGCGCGAGACCGCCATGGCCTCACCGATGCGCAGACCGCATCCCGCCATGAGCCAGAGCATTGCTCGATACCGGGGCGGAGCCCCGTTCAGCATGGCCAGGACTTCCCGTGTCGTCAGCCGTCGAGCGTTGCTCTTGTGCTCGCGAATCTCCTTGGCGCGGCTGCCCGCATGCCTGATCTTCTTGCACGGGTTGCGCCCGATGATCTCGTTGACGACAGCCCAATCCATCATCCCGGAGAAGAACGAGAACCGCTGTCGCCGGGTGCGGGCCGTCAGCTTCCGGTCCTGCTCCATCCACAACAGCCACTGCTCGATGTCCGCCACCTTCAGGGACACGATGGAGCGAGCCTTGAAGAACGGTTCCAGGGTCGTGTTCTGGATCGATCGGTACTGCTTCTTGGTGCTGTTCTCCAGCTTCCTTTGATTGGTCCACTGCTGCCAGACCGCCGTCACGGGCTGCTTCCCCAGCTTGTCGTCCAGGTAGGTGCCTGCGTCTAGCTCCTGCTCCTTCCGCTTCCGGTGGTCGTCGGCCCGCTTCTTGGTCTCGAACGACTTCTGGCGCTGCTTGCCATCCGGGTCGTACCAGAACGTCGTCCACTTCTTCGCGTCGTCTTTCGAGCGCGCTACCCATGCCCTTGCCACAGCGGTGCCGGCCTTCCCCTCGGTGAACGGGCCGCCTCTGCTGGGCTGCCCGGCCGAGTCTGCACATGGTCCACCCTGGGTTGTCAACACAGGGTGGAGCACCCCAGGTGGTGTAGGGTGGGGGTATGAAGGCAGATGAGAGTGGATTCGAGATCACCCAGCAGCAGGGCAGTTGGGTGATTCGAATGTGGTGGCCGGTGGGCCCGATCACGGGAGGCCCGCAGCGCATGACAGTGGAGCCGGTCGACAACGCCGAACCCCGCGAGGTCGTGCGTGGCATCTCCACGACCGTTCTCAGAAGGCTGGACATCGCAGCCGCGTTCAACCTGGCCAAGAGGGCTCCAGAGGCCCAGCGAACGCTTGAAGAGTTGTCGCGGCTGGTGGAATCCACAGGCGAGGCCGCCGGGCGGCTCCTGGCCTCTGAAGGCGTCTCCGAGCGGTACCTAGCGACGTTGACGCTGGCGTACTCCTCCATGGCTGAGAGCGGAGCCCCGGCGCCGGTTCCCTGGCTCGCTCGCCTAATCGAGCGTCGCCCGGAGACGATCAAAGACCATCTCAAGAAGGCGCGGCGAGACGGCTTCTTGGGCACCCTCGCGGGCAAAGCGGGGGGAGAGGTGACAGAAAAGGCCAAGGCGGTACTGGGGCTTGATAGCCAGCAGTGAAACTGGGTCAATACCGTAGTTCGTGAACTTCAAATTTTCGACGGCCCCCGATTCACCTCGGGGGCTTTTCTTTTCTCGGAGGTCATGTTGATGAGGCTCTTGACGGTTGCAGAGGTGGCCAATTTCTTGAGCAAGCCGCGAAGTTGGGTATATGACAACTGGAGGCGGGAGGAGATCCCGTTCCGCAGGGTGGGTCAGTCTCTTCGGTGCCGACCAAAGGACCTAGAAAATTGGCTAGACCGCCAGAACTGAACCGAGTGACCAACGACGCCCCCGAGGCAACCGGGGGCTTTTCTTTGCCTGGAGTCGTACTTGACTGCACTCGCTGTGAAGCTTGTTGATCTCGTTTGCGCTACCTGCCGCGAGCCCTACACGTACGAACGCCCAGGGGGTCCAGGTAGGAACCCGGCGACGAACCCGAACCACCCGGAGTGCAAGCAGAATCGGGAGAACCAGGGGCGCGCCATGTCGCGGGATCGCGAGCGAAAGGGGCTGCCCCCAAAGAGGCAACCAGAGAGGGCTGACGCTCTCGATATCGCATGGCGGGGCGGGGCCTATGTGGAGGAGGTCCTACGGTTTCGGAGCCCGCCGGAGATGTACGACACCAGGCAGGAGGCGGAGAAGCGCGTTCATCCGGAAATTGCCTATTCGACCCGTGAGGACCGCCGCGCGGTGGCGCTGTGGTTTGCCGACACCAGGGAACCGAAGGTCGGCCCGGAAACTGGGCGCACCTCTCGGCGACGGGTGAAAACTGACCGCTTTGGGGTGGCGCCGGTCTTGGAGGACCATAACCACACCGGCGGCGCATCCCGGTCCTTCGACAGATGCTCGACCTTCAACCGCATCAAAGTTCCCTCGACCAAGGGAAGTTCACCGTCGTGGTCGAGCCAGGAGGAGCGGTGGGTGAGTCTTGGGTGGACCCGGTCCCACGCCTGGGTCTCGGCCTTGCCGTAATTGGTGGTGCCGGTGACCGTGGTGATCGCGGGCTCGGGCCAGGTCTCCGGCTTGGTGAAGCGGAATTCCAGGCCGTGCTTGGGCGGCCGGCCGTTGACGCCGTGCGTCCTGGGTGGTTTCGGCAGACGCATGACGCGGTCGGAGCGGACCCTGCCGACCAGCTCGACCGGCAGGTCACGCAAGACCCAGGCCAGGCGGGTGACGTCGTAGCCAGCGTCGCTGACGATCACGATGGCCGGGTCCCCGGTCTGCCATTGGCCCGCGGTGATGAGCCGCTCGACGACACCCCGCAGCTGGGCTGCGGTGATCGCGGTCGCGTCGTCCGCCGGGCCGAGCCGGACCGCGTCCAGGATCGCGGTCCAGGACGTGGCACCCGGCTCGAGCACGGCCACGAAGGAGTAGGGCCAGCCCGGGATGAACTGGGACGCCGTCTTCGCACGGCCGTAGACGTGGCAGAACAGCCGATCGGCCGAGCACGGCGCATCCGAGCGAAGCCACGGCGACACATCGACCGCCAGCACCAGGCGCCCGCCGTCGAAACGCGGCAGCGACAGCCCGGCCAGCACGGTCCGCAGCCGGCCGACGTCGATCCGGCCGTGGTTCAGGCCGCCGTACATCGCTCCGTGCCCACGACGATGCTCGGGCAACAGCGTCAAGTCCACCGGGGACTTCACCGCACCGTCCGCACACAGCACCGCGTCCACCAGCTCGAACAACTCGTCGCGCCGGGCGGTCAGACACTCGTAGAACTCTCCCCGGAAGCGTGACGCTTCCGCGAACGCTTCCCGCCGGACAGCATCTGGCAGCAGACTCACCCTCACGGCCTTCGTCGTGGTCACGTGCACCTTGGTCGGAGCACATGATCAGACGAAGGCCGCCCCCACGTCCCGCGAATCCCGAGGTGAGCGACTCAGTTCGAGACGTCGTTCGAGGCCGGAAGATAAAGAACAAGCTCAGGAAGCGACAGCAGCATGAGCACCCCCGTTCTGTACGGTCCGATCGGCCGAGCCGTCCGCAAGATCGCCCCGTTCCTCGAAGCCGACGCGCTCGGGGTGTACGTGGCCGCCCTGTCGATGTGGTCGGCCGCCATCGGCGGAACCGTCAAGGTCTCCTCCCGTGGCTCCGCTCGCCCCGTTCTGCTGTGGTCCGCTCTGGTGGCCGGTACCGGGCGCGGGAAAGGGACCGCACTGCGGGCAGCGCTTCACGTCCTGGACCCTTCCTTGGGGCGGTTCCTCGCCACGCACACCACATCCGGGATCACCTCCGGGGCCAGCCTCGTCCATCACCTGTGGGAGCAGCATGAAGCGACCACTGAAACCGAACGGGGTCGGGATGTCCGGGCCTTGGTGGTGGAAGAGGAAGGGACGGAAGTCTTGAAGCGAGTCAAGCGTGACCCGTCCTTCACTACCAAGCTCCGCGCTGCCTGGGACGGCGCAACTCTGCGCAACACCACCAAGGAAGAGGCCCAGGAAATCCGCGATCCCGCCATGGTCCTCCACTCCCACATCACTCCGTCCGACTGGGCCAAGTACGTAGGCGAGTCGGAAGCGGCCGGAGGCTCCTACAACCGCATCCTGCCCTTCCTGCTCGGCGCGGTCCCGATGCTGGACGACGACCGCGTGAGTCTGCCCAAGGTGGACGGGCGGGAACTGTTCGACGCTTACGGATGGGCCACCGCCCGACCTCGCGTGATCACCCTCTCCGAGGACGCCCGGCCCTTGTGGCGGACCGTAAGGCGCTACGCCCGAATCCTTGGGGAGACGCTCCCCGAAGGGCAGGCGGTATTCATCGAACGGACGGCGGAACAGACCCTTCGGGTAGCGGCATGCCTCGCGGCCTCCGAGTGCTCCGAGACCATCACGGAAGAGACCCTGTCGGCCGCCTTCACCCTCGTACGCCGCTCCGTCCAGGACGCGGTACGGATCACCAAAGGGGCCGAGGCTCCCAAGGTGAAGCGTCAGCCCCTCAGCCTGGCGGACAAGGTACGGGCCCGGATCGAACTGAACGGCGGACGGGCCACCTCCTCCCAGGTCCTCCCGTACGTGGGGGCGAGCGCCGAAGAGGTCAAGGCACTGCCCGGAATCGTCGTCACCGTGGAACGGTCAGGGAAGACGGGCCGACCGGCGACGGTTTTCACGCTCCGCGGTGACACTCCCGTTCACACAGAGCACCAGCCGGCGAGCGCAGACAGTGGCCAGAACCGGGACGCTTCCCGTCACGCTGAGCCGCAGCCGGCCAGCGCGGAGCGTGAGGAGAACCGCGCCAAGGTCGTCCGGCTCGACGCCTACCGTCCCGCCCCCATTCCGACCCCGGCCCCGGCCCCCGTGAAGCGGTCACCCGCTCCCGTTCCCGCTCTGGCCGACAACCCGTTCCGCGCCCTGCTCTGAACCATCAACCAAACCAATGAAGCCCCGACCAACCGGCCGGGGCTTCATTCGTTGCTTCGACTATGCGGGTGGGCAGGGCAGTTCGGGAATGGTCCATTCGGGGAGCAAGGCAACCGAGCTACGCTCGGTAGAGCGAAGGGCGCTCGGCTACCTGATCAGGGCTGAGACCGTCCACGGTCAGGTTGCCGGTCCACAGGTGGTCTCGGTGGGCGTAGGTGGACTCGAAGCTGACGCGCTTTCCGCCGGGCTCCAACTTCCAGCCCTGGTCTTGGAACTGGGCGATGCGGTCGCTGCCGCAGACGAACGAGCGGGTTGCCTGGATCAGAATCCACTGTGCGAGTTCGGCGTCCTTGGCGGCGGGCCTGCCGCAGGTGCGGGCCATCTGCCAGAGTCGGGGCCATTCGACGCCGGGGCTCAGGGGGCCGATGACGGCCACCTCTCCGATCTGCCGGTCGTCAAGGTGGTGGGTGCCGTAGCCGAAGACCGCACCGAACATCGCGAACACCGTGACCCGACTTCGTCCGGTCAAGCCCTCGTCATTGCTGCTCATCTTTGGAACCCTTGACTGTGGCCGTCCGGGCGCCTTAGCCACGCCCGGACGGCTTCCGTTCAGTGAGAGTGGATCAGCAGCCGTCGCCGTCACCGCAGCAGGCAGGCGGGTTGCACTCCTTCGCCGCGCCCCACAGCCGCTCGTCTACGTAGAAGCCAGCGGCCTTGACCCGGTCCACCACGGAACCGATCAGCGGGCGGGTGCGGACGGTGGCCTTGGGCTCGTGTCCGAGGAAGAAGCCGAACTGTTCGTCGCACCACGCGGCGTATGCCTGGGTGTGAAGCACGAACGAGTGCCATCCGGGGTCCACGGCGTCGGACGGGGTCATGTCGAACGCGCGGGCGTCGCCCATGACCTTGAGGAAGGCAAGGGCCTGGTCCACGATCCGGCGGGCGGTGGACGGTTCGTGTCCGTACTCCTCCGCGCAGAACTCAGAGACCTTCTCGAACAGCTCGGGACTGACGAGGTCCCGCCCGTGCCGTAAGGCAACGGGGGTTTCCAGCATGGTCGTCATAGTGAGATTCCCTCTCTCTTGACGGTTGGGGACTGGTTACGCGGCGGGCGGGGGCGGGAACTTCTCTCCGCCGTCCTTCTCTCCGGGGTCGGTCATCTCTGCACCTCCTCTCCGTGCGTGTGCCGGCCGAGGGCCCGCCCCCACAAGGCGCGGGAGTCAGAAGGGAGCTGCGGGCAGGCGAAGAGCTTCGGCGATCTGCTCAACGACATCGGCCGGGAGCTTGCCGAAGTCCACGTAGGCCCCTCCGTTGTGGGTCACCGTGGGCCGAAGGCTGTTCCACACGGTCTCGGGAACGCCGAGGGCGGCCAAGGCCGTGCGTATGGACTCTGAAGCGTTGTCGGCCCGACCCCAGGAATCCCGCCACGTCTGCATTTCCATCAGTGGCCCGTCCCGTGCATCCGCAGCAGGATGTTGCAGTCAGCGATCGTGCTGCTGTCCCGCTCCATCGCAGCGGCCTTCCGGAGCTGTCCCAGCCGCGCGCACTCGGGGCAACCGGCCACCGGCCGGGGCGAGGGGCGTTCCTTCCGCGTAGGCAGCGTCACCGTTGGTTCGTGCCACCGATTCGGTTCCGTCGTCATTACGCCGCGCCCTCCCGATCGCTTCCGAGGTCGATGGAATGACCCTAGAAAGCGGGGAAGGGAGTGGGCCACGGTCTTGCACGAGCTTGCACGCGAACTAACCGAGGGACGTAATCGCGTCCGAGATCAGAGCCCGGGCGGGTGCACCGTAGACAGCGAGCTTGGACAGCTCGGAGAACGCCTTGGCGTACGTGGCAACCTCGCTGGGCGCCGTGACGTTCACTGCGGCCGTGAGCAGCTCCACGCTCGCTTGGCGGCCGTCGAAGAGATAGAAGGCTTCCAAGGGCCAGACAAGCCGCTGGGCCGTGAAAGGGATGACCCCGAGGCTCACGTTTGGTAGCGCCATGACCGCCAGTAGGTAGCCGAGCTGTCCAGCCATGGCGGGAGCATCGCCAATGCGATAGCGGAGCACCGTTTCTTCCAACAGGAGAGCGAAGCGGTGGTTGCCGTCATGGAGCACGCGTGAGCGCTCGATTCGGGATGCTGCCGCCGTCTGTGAGTCGTCGGGGGTGCTTTGAAAGGCGGCAATGGTCGACAGCAGAGCTGCCGCGTACGCCTCGGTCTGGAGCATGCCCGGCACTACGTTCGAGCAGTACACGCGGAAGTGGCGGGTCTGCTCGTAGAGAGGGACAACCTCTTCCTGTGCCCGGCGCATGCCGTGCCGGTGAAGCTTTTGCCAGTGGACGTACATCTGGTCGGCTTGGCGGTTCGCCGCGATCAGGTCGTCTGTCTGGTCCTCTGCTCCGCACACTTTGCACCAGGCGCGGATGTCGGCGGCCGATGCTGGGGTCTTGGCCCGCTCAATGCGGGACGACTTCGCGGGACTCCAGCCACACCGAAGAGCCAACTCATGCCCGGTTAGCTCCGCGTCTTTGCGTAGGCCCCCGAGACGGGCGGCGATGGCTTCACGGGCGGCCTGGGCGCTGGACGAGGGGGACGCAGACATGAGTGGGCTCTTCGTTTTCCGTCAGGTCAGACCGTGAACTTCTCGTGCGGGATGCCGCGCTCCCAGACCGCCTCGAACGCAGCCGAGGCCAGCCGTGCCACAGCGGGCTCGGAGCGAACCTCCCAGCCAGGCTCGGACCAGTTCCCATCACCGGAGAAATGGTTGAAGAGCACGATCTCTCCGTCGAACACCCAGCAGTCGTTTCCGGGAAGCGCGATGTCCGAAGCCTGCCGCCTGGGCAGCCAGCGAACCTGCTCCCCGGCGTGAAGGTTGACCACAGTGCCGGCGTGCTCGTACCGGATGTAATCCGTTACCGGTTCCGATACGACGCGGGCGCGGCGGACGGTCACCCCTCGGGCCACGGTGCTGCGAATCAAATCAACCCACGGCGTCCAGTAGGAGGACGCCGGGTCGATGTCGCGCTGGCCGGTACGCTTCCAGGTCTCGAAGTCCTCGGCCTCATCCCCGACGCCGTACGAGTCGCGCAGCTCCAGGTGCACAGCCGAGTGCTTGGCTGCGGCCAGCAGCTCGTTAAAGCCCGGCTCGTTCTGCGACATCGCACGCCTTCCTGAGCATCGGCACCATACGGGCCGGAATCCGAATCACGGCTTCGTGCGGAGGGATGCCCGGAGCGTGCCCGGGAACCTCGAACGCCGCGCACTCCGCCTCTAGCTTCTCGTCTGGCTTCCAGCCCTGGAGCACCAGCTCTCCCTTTTCCTCGTCCACCCATACGGTGGGGGAGCCCTGCTGCCCGGTGTCTGGATCAATCCCGATGAACCGTAGTGCCATGACTGCCTCCGGTGTCGAGTGGCTTACGCCAACTTGCACGAGCGTCATCCCTGCACCGCTGGGGCGTCAAGGGGGCGGCCGGAGCACCGTAGGAGGGGTGGCAGGCGCCACAGCCCCCTGACCAGGGAAGACAGACACGTGATCATGGGCGAATGCTGGGGAGGTCCCCTACATAGGGGGTGTCCGTGCAGGTCAGCGTCAGGTGCACCGTGAAGCACGCAGATCTACGAGGGAACGAACCAGGTCCAGCGCATCGTCATGGCGCGCAACCTGCCGTAGCGGACCCCGTCGGCCGGGGGCGGCGGCACTATTGCGCCGCCTCCGGCCTGCGCCGCCCCCCGGATGGGCTAACTTTGGACCTTCGGACTCCCGAACCGGGTGGGGAGAAACAATTTTGGAAGCCATCCTGCTGGTCGGGGGGCAGGGGACGCGTCTGCGCCCCGTCACGGTGAACACCCCCAAGCCCATGGTGCGCGCGGCCGGTGTTCCGTTCCTCGCCCACCAGATCGCCAGGGCCGCTGCCGCCGGTGTCACGCACATCGTGATGGCCACCTGCTATCTCGCCGAGGTCTTCGAGCCGTACTTCGGCGACGGCTCCGCCTTCGGCGTCTCGCTCGAGTACGTCGTCGAGGACGAGCCGCTCGGCACCGGCGGAGCCATCCGCAACGCGGCGCAGCGGCTGACCGGCGGACCGGACACCTCCGTCCTCGTCTTCAACGGCGACATCCTCACCGGCCTGGACATCGCCGGGCTCGTCGACTCCCACCGGGCGGCCGCCGCCGACGTCTCCCTGCACCTGGTGCAGGTGGAGGACCCGCGCGCCTTCGGCCTGGTCCCCACCGACTCCGAGGGGCGGGTGCTGGCCTTCACCGAGAAGCCGCAGACCCCCGAGGAGATCATCACCGACCAGATCAACGCCGGCTGCTACGTCTTCCGCCGCAGCGTGATCGACTCCATCCCGGCCGGACGCCCCGTCTCCGTCGAACGCGAGACCTTCCCCGGCCTGCTCGCCTCCGGGGCCAGGCTGCACGGGGTCACCGAGAACACGTACTGGCTGGACCTCGGCAAGCCCGAGTCCTTCGTCCAGGCCTCTGCCGACCTCGTACGCGGAGTCGTCTCCTCCCCGGCCGTCCCCGGCCCGCGCGGCGAGTCCCTGATACTCCCGGGCGCCGAGGTGGCGACCGGAGCCAAGCTCTCCGGAGGCACCGTCGTGGGCGCCGGAGCCCGTGTAGGGGCGGGCGCGGTCGTCGAGGGCTCCATCGTGCTCGACGGCGCGGTCATCGGCCCGGACACCCGGGTGCGTGCCAGCCTGATCGGCGTCGGCGCCTCGGTGGGAACGCGCACCGTACTGGACGGCGCGGTCCTCGGCGACGGGGCCGTCGTCGGCGCGGACAACGAACTGCGCGCGGGCGCACGGGTGTGGTGCGGGGCCGAACTGCCCTCCGCCGCGGTCCGCTTCTCCTCCGACCGCTGACACCGCACACGACGATGCCGCCGGCCACGAGGCCGGCGGCATTCCCGCTCTCCGGTCCGGGTCACCGGTTGCCGGTGACGGTGACCTTCTCGTCGTTCTGGATCTGCTTGACGAGCTGCTGCACCTTCGGCTTGTCCCAGAGCAGGTTGCCGCCCCGCTCGCCCGCGATCGGCAGGTTCATCGACACGCCCTCGCCGCCGCTGATGCCCTTCATCGCGAAGAACATGTCCGCCATGTCCCACAGGGACATGTCCTTGTCCACGATCAGCGTGTCCAGGCCCGCGCCCAGCACCGGGTACAGCTTGAACGGGTTGAG
This sequence comes from Streptomyces sp. NPDC050448, assembly GCF_040655295.1. Lineage (NCBI taxonomy): Bacteria > Bacillati > Actinomycetota > Actinomycetes > Kitasatosporales > Streptomycetaceae > Streptomyces > Streptomyces sp. NPDC050448. The sequence continues at coordinate 66,923 of NZ_JBFAJR010000029.1, forward strand.
GACCGTGCCCGGCGTGGCCGCCTGGTTGGCCAGCGTCGCCAGGAACTTCTGCTGGTTCTTCGTACGCGCCAGGTCCGACTCGGCGAACGCGTACCGGGTCCGGACGAAGGCCAGCGCCTGGCTGCCGTTGAGGGTCTGCTCGCCGGCCTTGAAGTCGGCGCCCGACTTCTCGTCCTTGAAGCCCTTCTCGATGTTCATGTCGACACCGCCGAGCGCGTCCACGATGTTCGCGAACCCGGCGAAGCCGATCTCCGCGTAGTGGTCGATCCGCAGGCCCGTGTTGTACTCCACGGTGCGCACCAGCAGCTCGGGGCCGTCGTCCGCGTACGCGGCGTTCAGTTTGGTGTGCTTGCCCGTGCCCGGGAACTTCTTCCCGGACTCGGAGCCGATGAAGGACGGGATCTCCACGTCCGAGTCGCGCGGCAGCGAGATCATCGTGTTGCCGCTGGAGCAGGCCGCCAGGATCATCATCGAGTCGGTGCGCTTGCCCTCGGCCGAGCCCGTGTGGAGCTTCTTCTTGTCCTCGTCGGACAGGCCCTCGCGGCTGTCGGAGCCCACGATCAGGTACGTCGTGCAGTCGCCTCCCTTCGGGCGCTCGATGACCTTGGCGAGGTCGACCTCGCGGCGCACCTTGGAGTCGGCCCAGAAATAGGTGCCGATGGTGGTCGCGAGTAGCGCCGTGACCAGCACGATGGAGCCGATCTTGATGCGCTTGCGCCAGTCGACATGCGGCACGACGTGGAGCGGGTTCCTGCTGGAGCCCGGACCGTCCGGGCCTTCCGGACCGCCCGGCCCACCGGGTCCGCCCGGCCGACCCGGGCCGCCGGGACCGGCCGGGCTGCTCTGCGGGCGCCCGTAGACCTGACCGGTGTTGTAGCCGCTGTCGTAGCCGCCGTACGTGTCGTGGCCCGGGCCCTGCTGCGGCGGTACCCCGTACGCGGGCGGCTGCCCGGGCCGGGCCGGCGGCTGCGCCGGTCGCTGCGGTTGCTGCTGCGGCGGCACCGGCCGCTGCTGCCGGCGCTGGACCTGCGGCATGCGCCGGGCACCCTCCGGCTGCGCCTGTGCGCTGCCGTGTCCGTACCGGTCGTCGCCGCTGTCGTTGCGTCCTTCGGGCCACTCACTCATGCCGCTTAGGATGCCTGGCCGGATACGGTGCCCGACAGTCCGGGCGGGGCTTCGTTCCGGTGCTGTTGCACACCTGATGCCTCCGCGTCGGCTTTGGGGGGTGTCCGGCGGGCCCGGCCCTGATCCGCCGGGCACCCCCTAGGGTGGCGGTATGACAGAGATACCGGGCGCGACGGCTGACGACCTGCGGGGGAAGCCGATCTCGGCCTCGCGGACCACCCTCAGCCACATCATGACGGCCAACGACACCAACCTCCTCGGCACGGTGCACGGCGGTGTGATCATGAAACTGGTGGACGACGCGGCCGGCGCCGTCGCCGGGCGCCACTCGGGCGGCCCCGCCGTCACCGCGTCCATGGACGAGATGGCCTTCCTCGCACCGGTCCGCGTGGGCGACCTGGTCCACGTGAAGGCACAGTGCAACTGGACCGGCCGCTCCTCCATGGAGATCGGCGTACGGGTCCTGGCCGAGCGGTGGAACGAGTCGACCCCCGCCACCCAGGTCGGCAGCGCCTACCTCGTCTTCACCGCCGTGGACGCCGAGGGCAAGCCCCGCACGGTCCCGCCGGTGCTCCCCGAGACCGACCAGGACCGGCGCCGCAACCAGGAGGCCCAGATCCGCCGCACGCACCGGCTCGCCCGGCGGCGCGCGATCATGGCGCTGCGCGAGGAGCGCGCGTCCCAGGGCTTCGACGACTGAGCCCGGTATCCGGTCTCCGGCACCCGGTCTCCGTCCCGGCCCGGGGCCGGCGGGCTACGCGCCGCAGACCACCTGGTCGCCCGTGACCACCCCGAACTGGCCCTGGTGCGGGTCCTCCGGCCGGACCGGGACCACCCTCCGGTAGTCCGCGCCGGCGATCACCAGGACCGTCCGGCCCTGGCCCGCCACCGCCCGCAGTTCGCTCCCGGGCAGCGCGGTCGACACCGTACGGGCCGAGCGGTCCCAGCGCGGGTCGTACGCGACCACCGTGCGCTTGACGTCGCGGCTCGCGCCGTTGCCCGGGGCCTGGGTGGTGTCGAAGCCGGTGGCGCGCAGCGCCGTGTCCACCCGCCCGCCCAGCCCGTCGATCCGGGTCCCGTTCTCCACCTGCACCCGGATCTGCTGCGGCGGCACGTCCACGGGCACCGCCGGCTGCCGCTGCGGCCCGCGCCCGGGCCGCCCCGGCGCGGCGGGGGCCAGCGGCCGGTCCTGGCGCAGTGCCTCGAAGAGCTTGGCGGCCTTCGGCTCGTCCCATTTCACCGTCGAGCCGATGCCCTTGACGGGGAACGAGGGGTTCCCGATCGGCACCGAGGCGAACTCCGACGAGGACGGGGTGAAATCGCGCAGGGCCTGGCCCAGGGCGAGCATCTGCTCCGACCCGAAGCCCCGGTCGGCCCGGACCGAGCTCAGCAGCGTGGAGCTGACCTCCTTGAACTTCACCGGGTTCAGCAGCATTCCGCTGCCGGTCGCCTGTTTGACCAGGGCGGCGACGAACCGCTGCTGGCGCTGCATCCGGCCGAGGTCGGCGGCCCCGTCCACATGGCGCGAGCGCACGTACTGCAGGGCCTGTCCGCCGCCGAGCCGGTGGGTGCCGGGCAGCAGGTCCAGACCGGTGTTCTGGTCGTGCAGGGCCTTGGCGGTGCAGATCTCCACACCGCCCATCGCGTCGACGGTCTTCATGAAGCTGGTGAAGTCGACCTCCAGATAGTGGTCGATCTTCACCCGGGTCATGCTCTCGACGGTCTGCACGGTCAGCTGCGGCCCGCCCTCCGCGTACGCCGCGTTGAGCTTCACGGGGTGCGGTCCGTGCTGGTTCCCGCTGGACTCGTCCCGGTGCGCGGGCAGCTCGGCGTAGCTGTCGCGGGGCAGGCTGACCACGCTGGCCCGCTCCCGGTTCGCGGAGAGGTGCACCAGCATGACGGTGTCGGTGCAGTGGCAGGGGGCGCCGCCGAGGCGGTACTCGCGCTTGTCCTGCGGGGTGATCTTGTCCCGGGCGTCGGTGCCGACCAGCAGGAAGTTCAGGCCGTGGCCCGCCTGCGGCCGGTTCTTCATGTCCTTGAACGGGTCCACGCGCTCGATCCCGGTGTCCAGGCCGGTCATCACCGCGTGCCCGATCGCCCCGGAGCCCAGTACCGCCACGGCCAGCCCGGCCGCCAGCCGCACCCCCCACCGGGGCCGGCCTCCCCGGTGCCGGGCCGGAGTACCGCCGCGCCGCGCGCGCTGCGGCTGCGGGGGCCGGGCGGGTCGGATGGGACGGTGCGGCTGGGGCACGGGGGACACCTCCGCGGGGGCAGCAGGGGCCGGCAGGAACGAACCAGGCATATCAGGCAGATCGTCAGAACAGTAGGCCCATACGATCAGCCTCTGTCCCTATCGATCATGCGGCGCGCACCCGTTTCCCCCGTACGCGGTAACGTGACACCGATACCCGACCTTGAAGGACCACATGCCCGCCCAGCAGCCCGCAGTCTCGGTGATCATGCCGGTGCTCAACGAGGAGCGCCATCTGCGTGACTCCGTCCGCCACATCCTCGGACAGGAGTACGCAGGTGAGATGGAGGTGGTGATCGCGCTGGGGCCGTCCAAGGACCGCACCGACGAGATCGCCGCCGAGCTCGTACGCGAGGACCCCCGCGTCGTCACCGTTCCGAACCCCTCCGGCCGCACCCCGGCCGCCCTCAACGCCGCCATCAAGGCCTCGCGTCACCCGATCGTGGTGCGCGTCGACGGCCACGGCATGCTCTCGCCGAACTACATCGCCACCGCGGTCCGCCTCCTGGAGGAGACCGGTGCGCAGAACGTCGGCGGCATCATGCACGCCGAGGGCGAGAACGCCTGGGAGGACGCCGTCGCCGCCGCGATGACCTCCCGGCTCGGCGTCGGCAACGCGGCCTTCCACACCGGAGGCAAGGCCGGCCCGGCCGACACGGTCTACCTGGGTGTCTTCCGGCGCGAGGCGCTGGAGCAGGCCGGCGGCTACAACGAGGAGTTCATCCGCGCCCAGGACTGGGAGCTGAACTTCCGCATCCGCGAGGCCGGCGGGCTCATCTGGTTCTCGCCCGAGCTGAAGGTCCAGTACCGCCCGCGGCCGTCCGTACGGGCGCTCGCCAAGCAGTACAAGGACTACGGCCGCTGGCGGCACGTGGTGGCCCGCTACCACTCGGGATCGATCAACCTGCGCTACCTCGCCTCGCCGACCGCCCTGTGCGCGATCGCGGCAGGCGTGGTGGCCGGCGCGGTCGTCAGCCCGTGGGGCTTCGTGGTTCCGGCCGGCTACCTCGCGGCGATCGCCGTCGGCTCGGTCCCGGCCGGCAAGGGCCTCTCCCTCAAGGCGCGGGCGCAGATCCCGGTGGCCATGGCCACCATGCACATGTCCTGGGGCTTGGGCTTCCTGACCAGCCCGCGCTCGCTCGCGGCCAAGGTCATCGCGAGCCGCCGCCCGGCCGTGCGCCGCGACCTCGCCAGCGAGGTCTGAGCAGGCCGTCGCGCGGCGGCGGACTCACGAAAGGGCCCGGTGGCGCTGTCGTCCGACAGCGCCACCGGGCCCTTTCGCGTGCACGCGCTACCAGGTGAAGCCCGGCTGGATCGCCATGCACTCCTTGTCGTCGTCGCCGTTGAGCGGGCGGGCCGAGTCCGGGGCCTTGGTCGGGGCCGGAGGCGGCGGGGTCGGCGCGTTGCCGGTCCGCCAGTCCTTGCCGACGAACAGGACGATCCCGGAGACGTCGTCGGACTTCTCCACCGCGTTCGCCGGCAGGCCGAGGGCGGTGGCCACGGCCGCCGCGTCACCCGCCTGGTCCGGGCTCGAGAAGCGGATCACGGTGGTGTCCTCGCCCGCGGTCTGCGTGTTGGCGACGGCCTTGGTGAAGCCCTTGCCGGCCAGGATGGCGACGACATCGTCGGCCCGGCCCTTGACCCTGGCCTGGGCGCCGTCCTTGCCGCCGGTCGCGTTGCGCACGGTGACCGGGATCTTCGCCGGGGGCGCGGCCGGGTCGGCGGCCGGCTGGGAGGGTGCCGCGGGGGAGCCGGAGGCGGCCGGCCCCGACGGAGCGGCGGCCGGGTTCCCGGAGCCCTTGCCGTCGAGCGCGATGTCCTCGCGGACCATCCGGAACACGTCCTCGGCCTCGCCCGGCTTGGGCTCGACCCGGCCCTCCTCGCGGGTGCTGTACACCCACGGCATGGTGGTCATGGTGATACGCCCGGTGGGGATCTTCTTGAGCTCCACGCTGAGGTCGTACAGCTTGTCGATCTTGTTCAGGCCGGGGTCCACGACCATGGCCTTGATGGCCGCCTGCGCCAGGCTGTTGAGCTTCACCGGGTTGCTGAGCTTGGCGTTCTTGCGGAACTCGCGGGCCATCGAGTTCATGTACATGTGCTGGGCGTGGGTGCGGCCGAGGTCGGTGCCGTCCTCGAAGCCGTAGCGGGTGCGCAGCCACTGCAGGGCCTGCTCGCCCTGGATGACGTTCTCGCCCTTGGGCAGTTTCAGGCCGGAGCCCTTGCCGTCCTTGGTGCGCGACTCCACGTTCTGCTGGACGCAGACCGGGACGCCGCCAATGGCGTCCGCCATCGTCACCACGCCCTTGAAGTCGATCATCATGAAGTGGTCGATCGGGATGTGCGTGAGCTCCTGCCAGGCGGCGACCGTGCAGCCCGGCCCGCCCCGGCCGAGGGACTCGTTCGTCTGCATGAGGCCCTTGCTGGCCTGGTGGACCTTGCCGCCCGGCTCGGTGCACTTCGGCATCATCAGCATCGTGTCGCGCGGCATCGACACGACCGACATGTTGCTGCGGTCCGCCGACAGGTGCAGCAGCATCTGCACGTCCGCGAGGGGCGGGCCGCCGAAGGTGTCCTTGGCCCCGCCGAGGGCCTGGTTGGCCGCGTCGTCACGGGCGTCGGAGCCGATGAGGAGGATGTTCAGCGGGGTCTGCCCGAAGGCGTTGGGCCTGGAGCCACCCAGCTTGTTCTCGCCGAGGTTCAGGACGTCCGTCTTGATGCTGCCGTTGAGGTGGCGGTAGTAGAGGTAGCCGCCCGCCGCCGTCGCGAGTATGAGGAACGACAGCACGGAGGACACCCAGCGCAGCACGCGCCGGCGGCCCCGCCGCGTCGGGCCGCCGCCGGCGGGTCCGCTGCCGGAGCCGGTTCCGGACCCGCTCCGTGGTGGAGGGACCTCGCCGGACGCGCCGGATCCGCCGCCGGATATGTCACCGCCGGGCTGGGCGGGCGCCCCCTCCCCTCGCACGCTGCTGTGCCTCACACGTCCCCCTCAAGATCACTTCGTGTCGTGGTGTGCCGGTCGCACCGGCACGGGCCGGCCGTCGACCGGATGTCCCGTCCGCCGGCCTTGCCCGGCCCGCTTGCCTTGCTCGCTCGGCGCCGCGCCCGGTCCGCTTGCCCTGCTCGGCCTACTTGGCGCAGACCGCCTTGTCGGCCTCGACCCGCTGAATGTCCTCCGGCGCCTTCTGCGGCGCCGTCATCGAGACCCCCGCCCCCTTGAAGTCGGCGCCGAGCGTCAGCTTCATCGGGGTCTTGGGCGCGGCGTCCGCCGAGCCCATCTTCAGTGCCGTGGCCGGCAGGCCCATCATGTCGGCCAGCGCCCGGGCCTGGTCGGCCTGGTTGGGCGCGTACTCCAGCTGGGTCGTGTCGACCTTGGCGGGCGCGTTGCCGCGATTGCTGGCCTTGTTCACGCCCTTGCTGTTCTGCAGCCAGGTCAGGGTGGTGGAGGCGGAGCCGCCGGGGCCGCCGCCGTTGTAGACGTCCACCCGTACGTCGCCGGCCGGCGCGCGGTTGCCCTGGAGCAGGGCGTCCGCCTTGCTCTTGGCCTCCGCGTCGGCCGCGTCCTTCGCCGCCTGCTCCTTCTGCTCGACCTCCGTCAGGGAGACGTCCCCCTGGATCATCTTCAGCAGCGGATCGGCCGACTTGTGCTCGATGACGACGGTCGCCTTCTTGCCCTCGGGCTCGGCCGGGTTGTCGAGCACCGGGAGCGTGGTGAAGGTGATGTTCTTCAGATTCATGTCCTTCAACTCACCGGCGAGATCGGTGAGTTTGTCGATGGATCCTATCCCCGAGTCCACGTTCAGCGACTTGGTGGCCGCCTCCGCGAGGGAGAAGAACTTCTTCGGACTGGTCAGCGTCTCCTTCGACTTCATCTCGCGCATCATCGAACCCAGGAACTGCTGCTGGGTCTTGATCCGGTCGAGGTCGCTCCCGTTGGCGAAGGCGTGCCGGGTCCGTACGAAGGCCAGGGCCTGCTCGCCCTGCAGCCGGTGCTCGCCCGCGTCCAGCTTCAGCTTGGAGTCCTTGTCGTCGACGGCCTTCTCCACGCAGACCGGGACGCCGCCGACCGCCGTGCTCAGCACCTTCACCGCGTTGAAGTCGACCATCATGAAGTGGTCGACCGTGACCCCGGTGATCTCCTTGACCGTGCGCATCGTGCAGCCCGGGTCGCGGCCCTCCTGGCCGAGGCTGATGTTGAACCGCGTCCCCTTCTCGCCGGGGATGGTCTTCGTCGAGCCGTCGGGCTGCTTCGTCGGGCAGGCCGGGATGTTCGTGATCAGGTCGCGCGGGATGGACAGCGCGGTCGCGTTGCTGCGGTCCTTGGAGACGTGGAAGAGGATCGTGGTGTCGGCGTGACCGACGCTCTCCGCGTCCCCGTAGCCCTCGTTGCCCGCGCCGCTGCGCTTGTCGGTGCCGATGACCAGGATGTTGATGGGCTGGTCCTTCTTGAAACCGCCCGTGCCCGCGTCGCCGACGTCGGTGACCTTGAGGTTGCCGTTCAGGTGGTTGTAGTAGAGGTACGCGCCCAGCGAGCCGCCGACCAGCAGGAAGGCGAGGGTGCCTCCGGTGATGACCAGGATCTTCTTGCGCCGGCCGCCTCCGCCTCCTCCGCCCTTGCGCGGACTCCCGCCGCGCCGCCCGGGCGGACCCTCGCCGCGCCGCGGCCCGGGTACTGCCGGGGACGGGGTCTTGGGGGCTGCCGGCGCTCCGGGACGGGCCGAGGACCGTCTGCGGGGGGCGGCGACGGAGCGCTGCTGCTGCGCAGCGGAGCGGTCCAGTCGCAGTTCGTAGTTGCCTGTGCGGGGATTGAGCACCCACTGGTCTGCGGGGTCGATCTCGTCTGCCCGCCCACGGCTTTGCGCATCCACGGTTGCTCGAATCCTCCGTCGGTGCCTCGCGACGCGCCTCCCCCAAGACGCCCGTTCAACGATCCGGCTGCTGGTGCACGGCGCCCTCTTTTCTGGCCGGGGCACCGGGTCGCTCACCTTATCCGCCCTGGTCAACCGCAAACCATGGTGGTGACACATTCCACTCCCCTTATAGCGGGGCAAACCGCCCAAGCCCTTCGGTTCGGACGCCGCCTTTTGGGATTGCTTTACCGGCAATCGGCCGTGCCCGCCGTGGTTCCCGTGAAGGTGGGGACGGGGGCCGGGGTGGAGGTGGTTCCCGACGGGGGTGCGGAGGCGTCCGGTGCGGTGGCGCGGGCGGTCCCCGGGACCTGTTCGGTTCCGGCCGTCGGCGGGGTCACCGTCACCGGCCTGTCCGCCCGCAGGTGCTCGAACAGCTGGGTCGCGTCCGGCTGTACCAGCTCGTCCCGGTTCGGGTCGGCGGCGTACGGGCGGCGGGGCACCGTCAGGAACTTCACCTGCTCGGTCGGTATGTCCCGGATGCCCCGGACCAGTTCGTACAGGTCGTGCAGTGAGGCCAGCCCCGGGTCCGTCGTCACCGAGGAGGTCGCCGCATCCAGCAGCGGGTACAGCCGGCCGGGGTTGAGCAGCACCCCGTTGCTCTGCACCTTCTTGACCAGCGAGCCGAGGAACTGCTGCTGGCGCTCCATCCGCTCGGTGTCGCTGCCGTTGCCCAGGCTGTAGCGGGCGCGGACGAAGCCGAGGGCCTGTTCCCCCCGCAGGTTCTGCCGGCCGGCCGGGAGCTTCAGCTTCGCCTCGGGGTCGTTCATCGGCTGCCTGAGGCAGACCTCCACCCCGCCGATCGCGTCGACCATCTTCTTGAACCCGCCGAAATCCACCACCATGTGGTGGTCGATCCGGATTCCGGTGAGCTTCTCCACCGTACGGATCGTGCAGGCGGCCCCGCCCCACTGGAACGCCCAGTTGAACTGCGCGAGCCGCTGGGTGGTCCGGCTCCCGTCCGCCGTCAGGCAGGCGGGGATCTCCGTCATCAGGTCCCGGGGTATCGAGACCGCGGTCGCGCTCCTGCGGCCCGCCGGCAGGTGCAGCAGGATCGCGGTGTCCGAACGCTCGGTGCCCCGGTCCGGCCCGTACCGGGCGTTCTCCTCGCCGGAGCGCGAGTCCGAGCCGATCAGCAGGATGTTCTGCGCGCCGCCCACGAGGTGCGTGGGGCGCTCCCGCTCGTACCGCTCCAGCTCGGCCGCCGCGGACGTGTCCGCGGTGATGTTCGCGTCGAGCTTGCGGTAGAGCCACCAGCCGGTGGCCGCCCCGGCCAGGACCAGCAGGGCCAGCCCGAGCCCGATCCAGCGCAGCAGGCGGCGCCGGCGACCGCGCGGAGGCTTCGAGGAGCCTCCGGCCGCCCCGGCGGCGCCCGGTATGCCTGCGCTGTCCCTCACTCGCGTTCCGTCCCCTCGCCGCACCGGCTGTGTCGGTGACACGTGCGGGCCGTACGGGTGGATGCACGGCCCCTGCCGATCGTGCCCCCGGCCCGTCGGGGCGGCCCGGGGGCAGGGCCCTGTCTAGGGCCATGCGGGTGACAAATCGCTTGGCCGTGGGGTTGGGCAGAGTGGGTGACGGCGCAGCCCCGCGCTATACGGCGGTGTGGGTGACGCGCTCGCTCTCGATCCGCTGCGCCAGGCCGTCCGCCGACAGCCGGTCCAGGTTCCGGCACAGCACCACGGACCCGCCCGCCGCCAGCGCGGCGAACAGCCCCGCCGACAACCCGTCCCAGCTGTCGTAGCCGAGCCCCGACAGCAGTCGGGAACCCGCACCGAGGCCGAGCTTCGCCGCGTCCTCGCGGGCGCGGTCGACGATCCGTGCGTACGAGAGCTCCTCGCCGCCGGCCACCAGCCCCGGCCCGTTCGCGTCCACGGGGGCGAACGGGGCGAACCGGTCGCCCTGCCCCGGCACCTCCACCGCGTAGTCCGCGAAGCCGGCGGGCGGCTGCGGGAACCGCCCGCCCAGCGGCCGCAGCGCGAGGGCGACCCGCTCGCCGGAGCAGGCCGATGCCTCGTCCAGGGTGTCGGGCCCGCTCACCACCAGATCGGCGTCGGCCGGATCCCCGCCCACCTCGGCGACGACCCCGACCGAGGCACAGGCGAGCAGCCACACGGCGCTCTGCCAGTGCGCGGGGAGCAGCAGCGAGAGCCGGTCTCCGGGCTCGGCGCCCAGGTCGCCCTGGAGCAGATTCGCGGTCTTGGCCACCCAATTGGCGAAGGTGGCGACGGACAATTCGACGCGCTCGCCCGTGGCGTCGTCGTAGAAGGTGACGAGGGGGCGGCCCGGATCGGCGGCGAGCGCGGATCGCAGCAGGTCGGCAGGGGTGCGGTCAGTGGCATTCACCCGCCCCAGCCTACGCGCGGGCCCTCGCCCGTACGGCGGGCACCGGCTCCTCCGTACGGGCGAGGGACGCGCGCCCCGGACCGGACGGGCCGTCAGTTTTCCGATGGCGGTTCGTGGTGTGTGTGTTCAGCATCGCTTTCATGCGTGGATTCCTTGCTTCCTCGATCGGTGTCGCGACGGCTGCCGCCCTGGCCCTGCCGCTCGCGCTCTCCACTCCGGCCCTGGCCGCGCCTTCCCTGGGCGCGGCCGCCCCCGTGGCCCCAGCCGGGTCCACCCAGTCGCTGCCGCTCGCCCCCCTGGGCCCCGCGGCCGACCGGTCCCCCGGCGTCCCCGGCATGAGCGCCTCCCCGCGGCTGCCCGAGACCCAGGGCCTGCCGCAGCGCGAGGTCAAGAGGTTCTCGCTGGTCGGCGTCGTCTGGGACGACGCGACCACGCAGCTGTCCGGCCGGGTCCAGGTCCGCACCCGCTCGGTGCGGAGCAGGACCTGGTCCGACTGGCAGGACGTCGACACCCACAACAGCGAACACGCCCCCGACCCGGGCACCGCGGAGAGCGGCTCCGGCCGGGCCCGCGGCAGCACCGCCCCGCTGTGGGTCGGCGACTCCGACGGGGTCGAGGTCCGCGTCCAGGCGGAACCCGCAGCCCCGGCCACCCGCGGGGCGACCCGGCTCCCGTCGGGCATGCGGATCGAACTCGTCGACCCGGGCGCGACGGACCCGGTGACGGTGGTCGACCCCAAGAACGGCGGATCGGGCACCTCCGACGGGTCCGGCCGGGCCGACGATCCCGAGGGCAACGACAAGGGCGACGTGGTGGCCCTGCCCGGCATGACCATGGAGACGGCGGAGTCCTCCTCCGCCAACGTCCCGCTGGCCCCGCTCGGGGCGACGGAGATCACCGCGCTCAACAAGGCGGACTCCACCGCCGACGCGGCCCTCGCCGGCGAAGGCACCCTCAGCACGGCGGCCCGCCCGTACATCGGCCCGCGGCCGAGGATCGTCACGCGGCTGGGCTGGGGCGCGGACGAGTCCCTGCGCGAGGCGGGTTTCGTCTACACGAGCACGGTCAAGGCGGCCTTCGTCCACCACACCGCTTCCGGCAACAACTACGCCTGCGCGGACGCCCCGGCGGTGCTGCGCAGCCTGTACCGCTACCACGTGGTCAGCAGCGGCTGGCGCGACATCGGCTACAACTTCGCCGTCGACAAGTGCGGCACGGTGTACGAGGGCCGGGCGGGCGGCGTCGCCAAGGCGGTGCAAGGCGCGCACACCATGGGCTTCAACACGGACAGCATGGGCGTCGCGGTGATCGGCACGTACACGACCACCGCCCCGCCCGCGGCCGCGGTGAAGGCGGTGGCCCAGCTCACGGCATGGAAGCTGGGGCTGTTCAACAGGGACCCGCGGGCGAAGACGACGCTGAAGTCGGGCGGCGGCAACCTGTTCGCGAAGGGCACGAACGTGAAGCTGAACGTGATCTCGGGCCACCGGGACGGCTTCGCAACGGAATGCCCCGGCAAGCTCCTCTACGGCCAGCTCCCCCCGACCCGCGTCTCCTCGGCCAAACTCCAAGGCCGCCCCTAGCCCTGCCGCCTCTCGCCCCGCCGCCCCGGGGCCCGGCCGCCCAGGGGCGGCGGGGTTCAGGCGCAGGCGGACAACGACGTCGGCCCCGGCGGCGGGTGAACCCGTGCCGCGGCCGGTTCAGACCGCGAGGGCGGGCGCGAGACCGAACGCCGGCACCAGGCTCGGGTCGTTGAACGAGGTGATGCGGGCAATCGGGTCCCCGGTCACGGTCAGGACCTGCACGCCGTACGCCAAGACCAGCCGCCGGAGGAAAAACCGTCGCCGCACCCCGAACGGAGAGGGTGATGCAGGTCACAACCACCCGCCGGATCCGTACCTGCGCCGCGGGCCGGTGGCCGTATCGGGACGGCGCGCCGCCGCGCCGTCCCGGCCCCGTCGGCGTTTGAGGCCCTGGGGGTCCCCCGGACGGAGTCTGGGGGCAGAGCCCTCGGCAGCGCCGCCGCACCTCGGCGGGGTCCGGGGCGGGTCCCTGGGGGCGCCTCCCAGCGGTAGCCGGGGGAGGACGGGGGAAGGGCAGGTGGGGGACGGGCCCTGCCGGGCTACGCTCAATGGCATGGCCGGCCGCTTCGACCCCCTCACCCGCACCGCCGTCCGCGGCGGCCGCACCACCGTGCCCACCGGCACCGCCCAGCAGCCGGAAGACGTCCGCACCCCGACCGGCGCCGGGGCCGACGCCGCGGCCGAAACCGGGCCCACGCCGAGGCTCGGGGCCGACGCCGCGGCCGAACCCGGGCCGACGCCGAGGCTCGGGGCCGGCGCCGCGGCCGAAACCGGGCCCACGCCAAGGCTCGGCGCCGCGGCCGAAACCGGGCCGACCGCGAGGCCGGGCGCCGGGGGCCGGGTCCGGGAGTGGGAGCCCGAGGGGGCCGTCGATCTCGGGCTCACCCTCGGCCCGCTCCGACGCGGCCCCGCCGACCCCACCTTCCGCACCACCCCCGACGGCTCCCTCTGGAAGGCCAGCCGCACCCCCGAGGGCCCGGCCACCCTCCGCGTGGCCCTCCGCCACAGCACCGGGACCGTCCACGCCGAAGCCTGGGGCCCCGGCGCCGAGTGGATGCTCGACAGCCTCCCGGCGCTCCTCGGCTCCGGCGACGACCCGGCCGCCTTCGTCCCGCGCCACCGCCTCCTGCACGCCAGCCACCGCCGCCGCCCCGGGCTCCGCCTCACCCGTACCGGACTGGTCCTGGAATCCCTGATCCCCACCGTCCTGGAGCAGAAGGTCACCACCGACGAGGCGTACCGCGCCTGGCGGCGCCTGGTGTGCCGGTACGGGGAGCCCGCGCCCGGCCCGCAGGAGGGGGGCCCGCAGGGCCTGTACGTCATGCCGGACGCCCGGACCTGGGCGCTGATCCCGTCCTGGGACTGGCACAAGGCCGGGGTCGACGCCAAGCGGTCCGCCGCGATCGTCCGGTGTGCCCGCGTGGCGAACCGGCTGGAGGAGGCCGCCGCCATGGAGCTCCCGCAGGCCACCGCCCGGCTGGAGGCCGTACCCGGCATCGGCCCCTGGACCTCCGCCGAGACCCTCCAGCGCAGCAACGGCGCCGCCGACGCGGTCACCACCGGCGACCTGCACCTGCCCGGCATCATCGGCTACGCCCTCGCCGGGAACCGGGACGCCGACGACGCCGCCATGCTGGAGCTGCTCGCCCCGTACGCGGGCCAGCGCCACCGCGCGGCCCGCCTCATCCTCCTGGCGGGCCAGGCACCGCCCCGCCGCGCCCCGAAGATGCGGAAGACGGACATCGGAAAGCTCTGACCGCGGTCCGCGGTCCGGCGGCCCGGGCAGGCCGACGGAACGGGCGGGCCGCCGGAACCGGCAGCCCGCGCCGCCTACCGGACCTCGATGAAGTCCTCCGCCGACCGGGCGGGCCGCTCCGCCGGAGCCGACGCGGCATGGCCCACGGCCACCGCGCCCATCGGGTCCCAGTCCTGCGGCAGCCCGAGCACCTTGCGCACCACGTCCCGGCAGAACATCGTCGAGGACACCCACGCCGAGCCCAGCCGCTCCCCGGCCAGCGCGACCAGGAAGTTCTGCACGCCCGCGCCCATCGCGACCACGAACATCTCCCGCTCCGCCACATCGCGCCGGGCGTGCCCGTAGTCGTGCGCGCCGTCCGTCACCATGCACGGCACCACCAGGTACGGGGCGCTGCGCAGGACGTCCCCGCGCCGGACCCGCCTGGCGATGGACTCCTCGGACTTGCCGTCCCGTCGCAGGTCCTCGACCCAGGCGTCCCGCATCGCGTCGAGCAGTTCGAGCCGCGCCGCCGCGGACTCCAGCAGCACGAACCGCCACGGCGTCGTGTGGTGCGGCGCCGGGGCCGTCACCGCCGCCGCCACCGCGCGGCGGACCGCGCCCGGGTCCACCGGGTCCGCCGTGAAGGCCCGCACGGTGCGGCGCTGCGTCACGGCTTCCCGTACGGCCTCCGAGGTGCCCAGCCGGAACATGTCGTCGGCCGGCGGGCGCACCAGGTCGGCCGCCGAGGAACCCTCGCCGAGTACGTGTCCCAGCCCGCGTACGACCGCCACCGGCAGCCCGGCCGCCTTGCCCTTGACCAGGTCTCCGGCCGCGGCCAGCTCGTCCGCCGTGGCCACTATCGTCGCGCTCAGCGGGTTGCCGTGGGCGTCCGTTCCGCCGCGCAGGTCGTCCAGGACCCGCACTCCGGCCGAGCCGATCGCCACGTCCGTGAGCCCGGTGCGCCACGGCCGTCCGAACGTGTCGGTCACGATGACGCCGACGTCGACGGACAGCAGCTCGCGCAGGCCGACGCGGATCGCGGCGGCCGAGGCGTCGGGGTCCGCGGGCAGCAGCAGCACCGTGCCCGGCTCGGTGTTCGAGGCGTCGACTCCGGCCGCCGCCATGACCAGTCCCTGCCGGTTCTCGACGATCCGCAGCGGGCCCCGGCGCGCGACGACCCGTACGGTCTCCGCGTCTATGGCGTCCTCGCGGGAACCGGCGCGGACGATCCGGCCCTCCGCCTTGGAGACGATCTTCGAGGTGACCAGCAGGACGTCCCCGTCCCGCAGCTCCGGCCCGGTCGCCGCGATCAGCCGCGCGAGGTCGTCGCCGGGGCGGACCTCCGGGATCCCGGCGACGGCGCGCACCTCGTACGAGGGAACGCTCACCGGGAGGCCTCCGCGAGCGCCAGCGCGGCACGGGCCATCTCGGCGGTGGCCGCCAGGTCGGTCATCATCAGCGGCACGGCGCGGCAGGCGATCCCGGCGGCCTCCACCTCGGCGACGGCGTCCGCGTCGGCGGTGTCCACGAGCCAGCCGTCGAGCAGTTCGTTCCCGTAGTGCCGGGCGACGGCCGCGGCGGTGGACTCGACGCCGACGGCGGCCAGCACCTTGTCGGCCATCCCGCGCACGGGCGCGCCCCCGACGATGGGGGAGAGGCCGACGACGCTCGCCTCGGCGGCGGCCACGGCCTCGCGGATGCCGGGCACGGCCAGGATGGTGCCGACCGAGACGACCGGGTTGGACGGCGGGAGGACGATCAGGTCGGCGGCCGCGATGGCCTCGAGCACGCCGGGAGCGGGCTTGGCCTGCTCGGCGCCGACGGGTACGACGGCCTCGGCGTCGAGTGAGGCGCGCAGCCGGACCCAGTACTCCTGGAAGTGGATGACGCGGCGCTCGCCGGTTTCGGGGTCGTTGACGGCGACGTGGGTCTCCACGCGGTCGTCGGACATGGGCAGCAGCCGGACCCCGGGCTGCCAGCGGTCGCAGAGCGCCTCGGTGACGGCGCTCAGCGGGTAGCCCGCGCCGAGCATCTGCGTACGGACGATGTGGGTGGCGAAGTCGCGGTCGCCGAGGCCGAACCAGGTGGGTCCGACCCCGTACGCCGCGAGTTCCTCCTTGACGGTGAAGGACTCGTCGGTGCGGCCCCAGCCCTGGTCCTCGTTGATGCCACCGCCGAGGGTGTACATCACCGTGTCCAGATCGGGGCACACCTTCAGCCCGAACAGGTGAATGTCGTCACCGGTGTTGCCGATGACCGTGATGTCCGCGTCGGGAACCGCCGACTTGAGTCCGCGGAGGAAACGGGCGCCGCCGATGCCGCCGGCCAGAACAACAATGCGCATGCAGCGCAGTCTGTCAGGCCCGGCCGGGTCCGGGCGGATGCGGCCCGGTCAGACCGGGAGCGTCTCGGGCCGGGCCGGGGAGCAGTTGTGCATCGGCATCTCGGTGAGACCGGGGAAGTAGACGTGCAGGCTGACCGCTCCGTCGAGGGTGTCGTTGACCATCTCGTGGGCGTAGCCGGGGGCGAAGACGCGCTGGGCGCCGGCGCCGAGGGCGAGCGGTCCGCGCGGGCCGTGCTCGGTGAGCTCGCCGTCGAGGACGGTCAGGACGCCGGAGGAGGCGCCGTGGTCGTGCAGGCCGCTGCCCTGGCCGGGGACCCAGCTGAGCAGCCAGACCTCGTAGCCGGGGCCGGTGCGCAGCCGGTGGTACCAGCGGGTGGTGGCGTCGTACTCGACCAGGTGCTCCCACTCGGCGCGGTTCGCGGCGATGGAGCGTGCGAGGCCGACGAACTCGGAGACGGTGGCCGGGTGCTCCCGGGCGGGCTGCAGGAGGTGCTGGACGGAGAGGATGTCGCCGGCGATCTGGAGGTCGCTCTCGACGGTGGGGGAAGTGCTGTTCATCGGGGAGTCCTCGATGGATGTCAGTCGTGCTGGCGGTCGCTGTGGGGGTGGCCGGAGCTCAGGGGAGCCGAGGCTCCGAAGGCATCAACAGCAGCAACAGCAACAGCGAACCTGGGCAGCGCACAGGAACCCACGAATGGGGGTCCGGGTGGCTGCAGAGGTCACTGACATGGGGACAAGGAGACCGGGTCGGAGGGTCGACTGTCAACCCAATGCCTCGTATGTCGCAAAAGTTTCATCTGATCCGGTTGCCGTGCTCGGAGAGAGGTTTGTGCAGTCCGATGTGGGGGAGGTGGCGCTCCACGCCACGCTGTGGCCCCCAACCAAACCCGACGCGCCGTTCCGTGACCGGAATGTGATCTGCGCCGCTTTCTTTGGCTTGATCGCAACCGCACCGCGGAGCGACACGTCGATTGCGGGTGAACAGGGGCACAGTGGGGCGGCAGTTGCATGTGTCACGATTTTTGGCGATATGAACACTTTCTGCATACGCTTGGTTCCGCAGAGTGAATAAGGGGCCCAATAGCAGATCTCGGCTTGACTGCGCTGGAGCCCCCCACTTGTAATTTCACTCGTGTCGTTACGTAGCGATCAGTGACGGCACGGCCACGGGGACGCACAGACAGAGCGAGGGGCGCACATGACCGAGCTGTTTCAGGAACTGCTGGTCGAGGAGGCGGACGAAGAGCTCGGATGGCAGGAGCGCGCTCTGTGCGCCCAGACCGACCCCGAGTCCTTCTTTCCCGAGAAGGGCGGCTCCACCCGCGAGGCCAAGAAGGTCTGCCTCGCCTGCGAAGTCCGCTCCGAATGCCTCGAGTACGCCCTCGCCAACGACGAGCGATTCGGCATCTGGGGCGGCCTGTCCGAGCGTGAACGCCGACGGCTGAAAAAGGCCGCGGTCTGAAACGGCCGAAGCGCCCCCCGACGGGCGCCCACGGCACATCGCATGACATATCGACCCGCACCACCCGCGGTACGCGGAACAAAGCAATGAGCAGAGCAAACGGTCCGCCTCCTGCACCTTCCCCGCAGGAGGCGGACCGCTGTGTTCCCAGCCGTTAGTGTGGGGCGCTGTCCAGCAGCCTCCGGGAGCACACCACCCCCGGACCCACTCCCCGGACCGCGTCCGGGGGGACCCCCAGGCCGGAGGGCCAGTAGAGCGATGTCCCTGCACAGCCAGTCGACGGCCTCCTACCAGGCTGCCGCCACACCCGAGTTCCCCCGGCACGTCGTCACCGCGGTCCTCGTCGCCCACGACGGCGCCCGCTGGCTGCCCAAGACGCTCGCCGGCCTCCTCGGCCAGGAACGCCCCGCGCAGAGCCACTTCGCCGCCGACACCGGCAGCGCCGACGAATCCGCGCGCCTCCTCGGCGAGGCCCTCGGCGAGGACCGTGTGCTCCACCTCGCCCGCCGCACCGGCTTCGGCACCGCCGTCGACGAAGCCGCCCGCACCGCGGGCACCCCGAGCCCCGAGGACCTCCCGTACCTCAAGCGCCCCAGCGGCTGGGACCCCGTCAGCCGCACCTGGCGCGACGACGCCCACGACCTCCCCGAACTCCCCCACGGCGAACCCGTCCAGTGGCTCTGGCTGCTCCACGACGACTGCGCCCCCGAGCCCGACGCCCTCACCGAACTGCTGCGCGTGGCCGAGGAGAACCCCGACGCCGCCGTCATCGGCCCCAAGCTGCGCGGCTGGTACGACAAGAAGCAGCTCCTCGAAGCCGGCGTCACCATCGCCCGCAGCGGCCGCCGCTGGACCGGCCTCGACCGCCGCGAACAGGACCAGGGCCAGCACGACCAGATCCGCCCCGTCCTCTCCGTCTCCACCGCCGGCATGCTCGTGCGCCGCGACGTGTACGAGGCCCTCGGCGGCTTCGACCGCCGCCTGCCCCTCATGCGCGACGACGTCGACCTCTGCTGGCGCGCCCAGAGCGCGGGCCACACCGTCCTCGTCGCCCCCGACGCGGTCATGCGGCACGCCGAGGCCTCCGCCCGCGAGCGCCGCACCGTCGACTGCGCCGGACGTACGAGCGCCAGCCCGCACCGCGTGGACAAGGCCGGCGCCGTCTACACGGTGCTCGTCAACAGCTCCGGCCGCGCCCTGCCGTACGTCCTGCTGCGCCTCCTCGTCGGCACCGTGCTCCGCACCCTCGCCTACCTCGTCGGCAAGGCCCCCGGCCAGGCGGTCGACGAGATCACCGGCCTCCTCGCCACCCTGCTGCGCCCCGGCCGGATCCTCGGCGCCCGCCGCAGACGGGGCCGCCCCGCCGTCCCCGCCAAGGAACTGCGCCCCCTGTTCCCGCCGCCCGGCGCCGGCCTGCGGGCCAACGCCGAACAGCTCGCCGGGTACTTCGGCGGCGACCGCGACACCGACGCGGCCGCCATCGGCCGGCACGGCGGAGCCGTCGAGTCCGGCCCCGGCGGCGACGACGCCGACTACCTCGAGATCGAACAGTTCGCGCGCCTCAAGCGGATCGCCCGCAACCCCGCGCCCGTCCTTTTCGCCCTCCTCCTGCTCGTCTCCGTCATCGCCTGCCGCGCCCTGCTCGGCGGCGGCTCCCTCATGGGCGGCGCCCTGCTGCCCGCCCCCGGCAGCGGACTCGCCCTCTGGCGCAGCTACACCGACGACTGGCAGCCCGTCGCCGCCGGCTCCACCGCCGGAGCGCCCCCCTACCTCGCCGTCCTCGGCGCCTTCGCCACCGTGCTGTTCGGCTCCACCAGCGCGGCGCTGACCCTGCTGCTGGTCTGCTCGGTCCCGCTCGCCGGGCTCACCGCCTACTTCGCCTCCCGCCCGCTCGTCGAGTCCCGGCTGCTGCGCGCCTGGGCCGCCGTCGCCTACGCCTTCCTGCCCGCCGTCACCGGCGCCCTCGCCGGCGGCCGCCTCGGCACCGCCGTCCTTGCCGTCCTGCTCCCGCTCATCGCCCGATCGGCCGTCGCCGCCTTCGGGTTCGGGGCAGCCGAAGGCGACCGGGGCAGCTGGCGCCCGGTGTGGACGTACACCCTCCTGCTGACCCTGGCCACCGCCTTCACCCCCGTCGTATGGCCGCTGGCCGCCGTCCTCGGCACCGCCGCCCTCGGACTGCGCCGCGCCGAGTGGAAGTCGTACGGCCTGCGGCTGCTCGCCACCCTCGCCGTTCCGCTCCTCGTGCTCGCCCCCTGGTCGCTGAGCCTGCTCGCGCACCCCGGCCGGCTCCTGCACGAGGCCGGCCTGCCGTACGGATCCGGCTCGGCCACCGCCCTGGACCTGCTCGGCATCAGCCCCGGCGGCCCCCGGACCGCCGGCGGCCTGCTGCTCATCGGCATCGTCCTCGCCGCCATGGCCGGCCTGCTGCGCGCCGAGCGGCAGTTCGCCGTCCGCGCCGCCTGGGCCGCCGCCCTCGCCGGGCTGCTCCTGGCCGTCGTCGTCAACCACACCGGCTGGGCCGGACCCGCCACCCTCGTCTACGGACTGGCCCTCCTCGCGGCCGCCGCCGTCGGCGCCGAGGGAGCCAAGGAGCGCGTCGCCGCCAGCAGCTTCGGCTGGCGCCAGCCACTGGCCGCGCTGATCGCGCTCGCCGCCGCCGCCGGCCCGCTGCTCGGCGCGGCCGGCTGGATGATCAGCGGCGCCGACGGCCCGCTGGAGCGGCGCGACCCGGTCCAGGTCCCCGCCTTCGTCGCCGAGGAGAGCGGCACCCGCGACCAGGCCCGCACCCTCGTCCTCGGCGGCACCTCGCCCGCCGCCGTCTCCTACACCCTGGTCCGCGGCTCCGGCGGCCGCCTCGGCGACGCGGAACTCGCCGCCGCGGCCGGCAGCAGCCCGCAGCTCGACAAGGTCGTCTCCAGCCTCGTCGCCGGCTCCGGTGCCGACCAGACCGACCAGCTCAGCGGGTTCGCCATCCGGTACATCCTGGTCCGCGACGGCGCCCCGCAGCAGATGCGCAAGGTCCTCGACGCCACCCCGGGCCTCAGCCGCCTCAGCCAGCTCGACGGCAGCGCCCTGTGGCGCGTGGACCGCCAGGTCGCCCGCGCCGTCATCGTCTCCGGCAAGCCGGGCGAGGCCCCCATCCCGGTCGCCTCCGGCCCCGTCGAGGCCCACACCAAGATCCCGGCCGGCGAGGCGGGCCGCGCGCTGCGCATCGCGGACCGGGCCGCCCCCGGATGGCAGGCCACCCTCGACGGCAAGCCCCTCAAGCCCAAGACCCTCGACGGCTGGGCGCAGGGCTTCGAACTGCCCGCCGCCGGCGGCCGCCTCGACCTCGTCCACAAGGACGCGCTGACCCGGACCGCGTGGCACTGGGCCCAGGGCCTCCTCGCGCTGGTGCTCCTCGTGATGGCCCTGCCCGGCCGCCGGGCGCGCCTCGACGACGACCTGCCGGAGGAGGAGGCGGAAGCCGCCGACCGGTCCGCCGGGGGCGAGGCCGGAGAGGGCCGCCGGGCCCGCCGGCTGCGCGCGGAGGCGGAGTCCGCTGCCGCCGCGACCGCCGCCGGGGAGCCCGCGGGCGCGGTCGCCGATCCGTACGCGGGGATCCCGGCGCAGCCGGTGTACGGGGAGGAGGCGTACGCGTACCAGGCGTACGGCGACCAGGGCTACACGTACGAGCAGCAGCCCCAGCAGCCCCAGCAGCCCCAGCAGCCCTACGTGCCGGCGCCCGCGCAGGCCCCGGAGTACGAGCAGTACCCGTACCCGCAGCAGGGCTACGACGCCCAGCAGGGGTACCCGCAGCAGCCGCAGCAGCAGCCGTACCCCTACCCGCCGTACGAGCAGCCGTACGACACCTACGGACAGCACGAGCCGCGTCCGGACGGGAGCCCCCAGCAGTGAAGCAGCGCGCACCCCTGACGCTGGCGGCGGTGGCCGCGGCCCTGGCGGCCGTCACCGGCGTCGCCCACCTCACCGCCCCCGCCGCTCCGGCCGCCGACGCCAAGACGGCGGCCGCGGCCCGGATGCCGGTGGAGCGGTCCGCGCTGGTGTGCCCGGCGCCCAGCTCCTCGGACATCGCGGAGACCACGTACACGGCGATCACTCCCGGCGCGGCCGGCGGGGGCGGGAAGGGCACGGCCCGCCTCCTCGGCGCGACCAAGGAGGCCAAGCCGGTGCTGGAGGTCAAGGAGCGCGGGAAGCCGGCCGGGGCCACCGCCTCCGGCGCGGAGGCGCCCGCACTGGTGGGCGTCGCCGACGGGATCCTGGCCCCCGGCTGGACCGCGCAGCAGACCACGAAGGTCGCGGTCGGCCGGGCGCGCGGTGTCCTCGGCGTCGGCTGCACCACGCCCGGTACCGACTTCTGGTTCCCCGGCGCGAGTACGGCCAAGGGGCGCGAGGACTACGTGCACCTCACCAATCCGGACGACACCGCGGCCGTGATCGACATCAAGATGTTCGGCCCGGACGGGGCGGTCAAGACCGAGGGCGGCACCGGCGAGAACATCCGGATCGACCCCAAGTCCACCAAGGCCGTCTCGCTGGCCTCCCTCGCCCCCGGGGCCCAGCTCGCGGACGTCACCGCCCATGTGACGACCCGGGCGGGCCGCGTCGGCGCCTCCGTACAGGTCGGCGAGGAGGGGGTGGGCGCCGACTGGCTGGCGGCCTCCACCGACCCGGCGGGCTCGCTGGTGCTGCCCGGGATCCCGGCGGACGCCGCCTCCGTACGGCTGGTGGCCTTCGCGCCGGGCGAGGAGGACGCGGACCTGACCGTCCGGCTGGCCGGGCCGAACGGCTCGATCAGCCCGGCGGGCAACGAGCAGCTGCACCTCAAGGGCGGCATGACGGCGAGCGTCGACCTCAAGGACGTGACCCGCGGCGAGGCGGGCTCGCTGCTGCTGGTCCCGGCCAACGGCAAGAAGGCCGTGCCGGTGGTGGCGGCCGTCCACGTGGTCCGCGGCAGCGGCGCCAAGCAGGAGCTGGGCTTCGTCCCGGCGGCCGGGCCGGTCGGGAGGCGGGCCACGGTGGCCGACAACCGGGCCGACGAGAACGCGACCGTGCTCTCGCTGACGGTGGCGGGCGGCCCCGACGCGAAGGTCAAGGTGACGGCCTCGGGGGGCACGGAGGGCGGGGAGCCGGCCTCGAAGGAGGTCACGGTCAAGGCGGGCACGACGCAGACGGTGTCGCTGGCCCCGGCGGGAGCCAAGGGCGCCTACGCGCTGACGGTCGAGACCGTCTCCGGCGGCCCCGTCTACGCGGCCCGCACCCTGACCCTGCCCCACGAGGGCATCCCGATGTTCACGATCCAGCCGCTGTCGGACGACCACGCGATGGTCTCGGTCCCCAAGGCCACCCAGGACCTCACGGTCCTGACCGGCTGACAGACCGCCCCGTCGCCCCGGTCAGCCCGGGTCGGGCCTGACCGGTCCGGCCGGGTCCCGGCCGGTCCAGGCGGTTTTGGCCCGGGCCAAAACCGCCAGGGCGGTCCTGGCCGGGCCAGGGCCCCGCCCAGCCGTGCCCGCTGGTCCGGCCCGGTCACTCCGGCCCGGTCGGCCCGGTCACTCCGCCCGATCGGCATGGTCGGCCCGGTCAGTCCGGTCGGCCCGCTCAGTCCTGGCCGTACCGCGGGTCCACCGTCTCCGGCGACAGCCCCAGCAGCTCCGCCACCTGCTCCACCACGATCTCGTGCACGAGCAGCGCCCGCTCGTCCCGGCTCTTCGTGCGGATCTCCACCGGCCGCCGGAACACCACGACCCGCGCCGGCCGCGCCGGCCCCGCCGCCTCCGACAGCGCCCCGAGCGGCACCGCCTCGTCGTTCCAGCCGGCGTCCGGACCGCCCGGCGGCCCCGGGACGTCCGCGACCACGAACTCCACCTCCGCCAGCTGCGGCCAGCGCCGCTCCAGCCGCTCGACCGAGTCCCGTACGAGGTCCCCGAACAGCTCCGCCCGGCTCGCCGACAGCGGCACCTGCGGAGGCGCCAGCGGCCCCCGCATCCCCCGCCCGTGCCGGTCGCGACGGCGGGGGCGCGGCTCGGCGGGAGGCTCGGCGGGGCGGGGCGGGCCGGGGGGCAGGGGGCTGTCCGTCACCCCCGCAGCGTAGCCCTCACAGCCCCTCCCACCCGGGCCTTTCCGGACCCGCCGCGCCCCGCCGGGGGCACGACACGGGGGAGCGGCCTGCGGGAGAGTCGTCGCGGCCCGGTCAAGAGTGCGGTACCGTCCAACGTCGTGAGCCTTGTACGTCGCTGTTCGCGCACTGCGTGCGGCCGCCCTGCCGTCGCGACACTGACGTACGTCTACGCCGATTCGACCGCAGTTCTCGGCCCGCTCGCCACCTACGCGGAACCCCACTGCTACGACCTGTGTGCCGAGCACTCCGAGCGCCTGACCGCCCCGCGCGGCTGGGACGTCGTGCGCCTCACCGACGGCTCCGCGCCGTCCCGCCCGAGCGGCGACGACCTCGAAGCCCTGGCCAACGCCGTCCGCGAAGCGGCCCGCCCCCACGACCGCGCCGCCGAGGCGGGCGGAACCCGCCCGAGCGGCGGCAGCGGCAACACCGGGGAGACCCGCCGAGGACATCTGCGCGTCCTGCGTTCGCCCGACTCCTGACATGCACATCGTCTGAAAAGTCGCTCTCCGTGCAGGGTAGGTTTGCTCCACCGCACAGGACCTCAGGAGGGCAGGCAGTGGCCGCAGATCTTTCGAACATCGTCAAGGCGTACGACGTACGTGGTGTCGTACCGGACGAGTGGGACGAGTCGCTGGCCGAGCTGTTCGGTGCTGCTTTCGTGGAGGTCACCGGCGCCACGGCGATCGTCGTCGGCCACGACATGCGGCCCTCCTCGCCCGCCCTGTCCGGCGCCTTCGCGCGCGGCGCCGCCGCCCGCGGCGTGGACGTCACCCTGATCGGGCTGTGCTCCACCGACCAGCTGTACTACGCCTCCGGCACGCTGGACCTGCCCGGCGCGATGTTCACGGCCTCGCACAACCCGGCCCGGTACAACGGCATCAAGCTCTGCCGCGCCGGAGCCGCCCCGGTCGGCCAGGACACCGGCCTGTCCGCGATCCGCGAGCTCGTCGAGAAGTGGTCCGACGAGGGCGCCCCGGCCGCCCTGGCAGCCACCGTCCCCGGCACGATCACCGAGCAGGACACCCTCGCGGGCTACGCCGAGCACCTCAAGTCCCTCGTCGACCTGAGCGCCGTCCGCCCGCTGAAGGTGGTCGTGGACGCGGGCAACGGCATGGGCGGCCACACCGTCCCGACCGTCTTCGAGGGCCTGCCCCTCGACCTCGTCCCGATGTACTTCGAGCTGGACGGCACCTTCCCCAACCACGAGGCCAACCCCCTCGACCCCAAGAACATCGTCGACCTCCAGGCCCGTGTGAAGGCCGAGGGCGCCGACCTCGGCCTCGCCTTCGACGGCGACGCCGACCGCTGCTTCGTGGTCGACGAGCGCGGCGAGGGCGTCTCCCCGTCCGCCGTCACCGCCCTGGTCGCGGCCCGCGAACTGGCCCGCAACGGCGGCGCCGGCACCGTGATCCACAACCTGATCACCTCGTGGTCCGTCCCGGAGGTCGTCCGCGAGCACGGCGGCACCCCCGTCCGCACCCGCGTCGGCCACTCCTTCATCAAGGAGGAGATGGCCAAGTCCGGCGCCATCTTCGGCGGCGAGCACTCGGCGCACTACTACTTCAAGGACTTCTGGAACGCGGACACCGGCATGCTCGCCGCGCTCCACGTCCTCGCCGCCCTCGGCGGCCAGGACGGCCCCCTCTCCGACCTGGTCGCCTCCTACGACCGCTACGAAGGCTCCGGCGAGATCAACTCCACCGTGGCCGACCAGGCCGACCGCCTCGCCGCCGTCAAGGCCGCGTACGGCTCCGCCGAGGGCATCACCCTCGACGAGCTCGACGGCCTGACCGCCAGCTCCGCCGACTGGTGGTTCAACCTGCGCGCCTCCAACACCGAGCCGCTGCTGCGCCTCAACGTCGAAGCCCGCGACTCCGTGACCCTCGCCAAGATCCGCGACGAGGTCCTCGCACTCGTCCGCGCATAAGTGCCGTGTCACCGCCGGGCCGCGCGACGTGCGGCCCGGCGGTACGCTGACCTCGCCCAATCCGCATGTTCGAAGGGAACCGCCCCATGCCGCTCGAAGCCGGCCTTCTGGAGATCCTCGCCTGCCCCGCCTGCCACTCGCCCCTCGAGGACAAGTCGGCCGACGAAGCGGCTCCCGAGCTGATCTGCACCGGCCGGGACTGCGGCCTCGCCTACCCGGTCCGCGACGGCATCCCGGTCCTCCTCGTCGACGAGGCCCGCCGCCCCGCCTGAGCCGCCGCCCCACCCGAACCCGGGCCACCACGGCCCCCGTCCGGGCCGCACCGGCCTGACCACCGGCCCTGCCCCGGACAGCGGGCCGGCCAGGCCACAGGCATCACAGGGCGCCCGTCGCAGCGCCGGGCGCCCGAGCAACCGAGTCGCCCGCCCTTCTGAACCAGCTGTCAGCCGGAGGCCGCAATGCTCGACGAGTCGCTCCTCGACGCACCGGACGATCTTGCCCGCGCAGACCGCCGCGGCCTGCTCCGCGGCGCTGCCGAGGCCGGGGCCAGAGTCCGTACCGCAGCCCGGCACGCGACCGAGGCAGGCCTCGCCGACCTGCGCCCCGACGGCCGGCCCCGCGCCGTCCTCATCGCAGGCCCCGGAACCGCCGCCACCGGCGTCGCCGACCTGCTCAGCGCCCTCGCCGGAGCCTCCGCACCCGTCACCCGCCTGCACCCCACCGGCGTCGCACACGCCGCCGGCGCCCTGCGCTGGGCACTGCCCGGCTGGGCCGGCTCCGTCGACCTGCTGCTCCTCGCCACCACCGACGGCACCGAACCCGGGCTCGCCGTCCTCGCCGAGCAGGCCTACCGGCGCGGCTGCACCGTCGTCGCCGTCGCGCCCGAGCGCTCCCCGCTGAGCGAGGCCGTGGACGGCGCGCACGGGCTCCTCGTACCGATGGCCAAGGCCCCGTACCAGGAGTACGACGAGTCCGCCGCGGCCGGACCCGGCGCCCTGTGGGCCCTGCTGACCCCGCTGCTGCTGCTCCTCGACAAGGTCGGGCTGATCACCGCCGCCCCGGAGACCCTCCAGCGCGTCGCCGACCGGCTCGACCGCACCGCCGAGCGCTGCGGACCGGCCATCGCCACGTACTCCAACCCGGCCAAGACCCTCGCCGCCGAGCTCGCCGACTCCCTCCCGCTCATCTGGAGCGAGGGCGCCGGCGCGGGCCCGGCCGGCCGCCGCTTCGCCGCCACCCTCGCCGAACTCGCCGGCCGCCCCGCGCTGGCCGCCGACCTCCCCGAGGCGCTGCCCGCCCACGGGGTCCTGCTCGCCGGGTCCTTCGCCGCCGGCGCCGATCCCGAAGACTTCTTCCGTGACCGGGTGGAGGAGCCCCAGGCCCTCCGTGCGCGCGTCGTCCTGCTGCGCGACCGGCCCACGGGCGGCCTCTCCGCCGCCCCGGCCGCGCGCGAGCTCGCCCTCAGCCACGACACGGCCGTCAGCGAGCTCGAACCCGAGGAAGGCAGCGAACTGGAACAGCTCGCCGAACTCCTCGCCGTCACGGATTTCGCCACCGCATACCTGGCGCTGGCGACCAGGGGACACGGCTGAGCACACCACCGTGCCGGCCCTTCATCCAGGAAGACGGACGAAGATGGACCGCCTGACGAACACGATCCGCCCCTACGCATGGGGATCGACCACCGCGCTCCCCGGGCTCCTCGGCGTCGAACCCACCGGGGAGCCCCAGGCCGAGTTGTGGATGGGCGCGCACCCGAGCGCCCCGTCCCGCCTCGACCGCGGCGCCGGCGAGACCACCCTCGCGGACGTCATCGCCGCCGACCCCGAGCGCGAGCTCGGCGCGGCCACCGTCGCCAAGTTCGGGCCCCGACTGCCGTTCCTCCTCAAAATCCTCGCGGCCGGCGCCCCGCTCTCCCTCCAGGTCCACCCCGACCTCGAGCAGGCCAAGGCGGGCTACGCCGAGGAGGAGCGCCGCGGGATCCCGGTCGACGCGGCCCACCGCAACTACAAGGACCCCAACCACAAGCCCGAGATGATCTGCGCGCTCACCCCCTTCGACGGCCTGTGCGGCTTCCGCCCGCCGCTGGAGGTCGCCGATCTGCTCGCGGGCCTCGGGGTGAACTCCCTCGAGCCGTACGTCGACCTCCTCCGGGCCCATCCGGAGGAGGCGGCCCTGCGCGAGATGCTCACCGCCGTACTGACCGCGGACCGCGCCGAGATGGCCCGTACGGTGGCCGAGGCCGGCGCCGCCGTCGAACGCCTCGGGGGCCGGTACACGCCGTACGCCTCGCTCGTCCACCACTTCCCGGGCGACCCGGGCGTGATCGCGGCCATGCTCCTCAACCACGTCCGACTCCAGCCCGGCGAGGCCATGTTCCTCGGCGCCGGCGTCCCGCACGCCTACCTCGACGGCCTCGGCGTGGAACTGCTGGCCAACTCCGACAACGTGCTGCGCGCCGGACTCACCCCCAAACACGTGGACGTGCCCGAACTCCTGAAGATCGTGCGGTTCGAGCCCGGCGACCCGGCCCTGCAGCGCCCCGAGGGCAACGGCGAGGAGGTCTACGAGACCCCCATCGACGAATTCCGGCTCTCCCGCTTCGCCCTCGCCCCGGGCGCCGCGCCCCACACCCTCCCGGATGCCGCCCCGCAGATCCTGCTCTGCGCGGCAGGCCGCCCGAAGGCCGGCGAAGTGACCCTGTCCCCGGGAGAGTCGGTCTTCATCCCGGCAGGCGAAAAGGTCGAATTGTCCGGAATCGGCACCATCTTCCGTGCCACCGTCGTCCTCTGACATGGCGTCCGCGGCCACGGCTGCAACAATGTGCCGCCGTAGCGCGGTGCCCCGGGCAGGGGCGCCGTACCGAGGAAGGGACTCCGGAAACCCATGAGCGCGTCGGGCGGTACCAAGGCGATCGTGGCGGCACTCGCCGCCAATCTCGCCATCGCTGTAGCCAAGTTCGTGGCGTTCGTCTTCAGCGGCTCGTCGTCGATGCTCGCGGAAAGCGTCCACTCGCTGGCCGACTCCGGGAACCAGGGGCTGCTGCTCCTCGGCGGAAAGAAGGCCCAGCGCGAGGCGACGCCGCAACACCCCTTCGGATACGGGCGCGAACGGTACATCTACGCCTTCCTCGTCTCCATCGTGCTCTTCACCGTCGGCGGCATGTTCGCCATCTACGAGGGCGTCGAGAAGATCCAGCACCCGCACCCCATCGAGGCCTGGTACTGGCCGATCGGCGTGCTCGTCTTCGCGGTCATCGCCGAGGGGTTCTCCTTCCGTACGGCCATCAAGGAGTCGAACGAGATCCGCGGCACCCTGTCGTGGAGCCAGTTCATCAGGCGCGCCAAGGCCCCCGAGCTGCCGGTGGTCCTGCTGGAGGACTTCGGCGCACTCGTCGGCCTGGTCCTGGCCCTCGGCGGCGTCGGCATCGCGCTCGCGACCGGCAACGGCGTCTGGGACGGCATCGGCACCCTCTGCATCGGCACCCTCCTGATCGTCATCGCTGTCGTGCTGGCCGCCGAGACCAAGTCCCTGCTGCTCGGCGAGGCCGCGGGCGCGGAGGACGTCGAGAAGATCAAGGCCGCGCTCGTGGACGGCGACGCCGTCACCCGCGTGATCCACATGCGCACCCTCCACCTCGGCCCGGAGGAGCTCCTGGTCGCCGCCAAGATCGCCGTCCGGCACGACGACACGGCGGCCGAGGTGGCCAACGCCATCAACGCCGCCGAAGCCCGGATCCGCGAGGCGGTCCCGATCGCCCGCGTGATCTACCTCGAGCCGGACATCTACCACGCGGAAGCGGCCGCGAAGGGCTGAGGCAGCCCCGGTACGGACGAAGGCCCCCGCAGCGCAGATGCGCCGCGGGGGCCTTCGTACGGACGGCGGGGCCTTGGTACGGACGGCCGGGCCGGTGCTACCAGGCGACCGCCGGCACCCGCTGCACCCGCAGCGCCCGCTTGCGCACCACGAGGGCCGCGATGCCCAGCCCGCCGCCGACGAGGAACAGGACGATCCCGAGGAGGCTCGCCGCGCCGGCCGCCAGGAAGCCCACGGGCGCCGCGACGGCCTTGCCCCGTACCGCGGAGACCGGCAGCGTCCCGTTGTGGTCGGAGATCCGCAGGTGCGAGTCGAACGAGTTGCCGCGGTTGTCGCCCATCACGAACATCCGCCCCTCGGGCACGGTCACATCGAAGGGGGCCGTCGCCGGGGTGGCCCGGTCCTTCAGGTACGGCTCGTCGAGCGGCACGCCGTTGAGCATCAGCGTGGGATCGCCCGCCCTGTACGAGATCCGGTCGCCGCCGAGGGCCACCACGCGCTTGAGGATGTCCCCCTCCCGGACCCAGGCCGGAGCCGAGATCAGGGCGATGTCCCCGCGCCGGATGCCGTTCCCGCCGCCGAGCGTGAAGTAGGCCATGTCGCCGCGCCGGTACGTCGGGTCCATCGACTCGCTCGGGACGGAACGGGACGTGTACCCGTCCTCGACGACGACGGCGGTCGCCACCGTCACGCCGAGGGCCAGCACCCCGCCGAGAACCAGCAGCGCGATCGCCCAGATCCCGAGTCTCCGCCCCGGCCTGCGTTCCATGTACGCGTCTCCTCCCGAACTGCAGTACGTGCGCGGGAGATCGTACGGGCTGCCGGATCTCGCGGAGCACGTCCGCAATCGTCGCCGCGTACCCGAACCCGGTCCGCCGCATTGGCCCTTGCTCGGCGGCGATCTTTTCCGCGGCCCACTGGGGCACGCTCGGCCGATCGGTGTAGATTCGTCATCAGTGTCAGGCGTCGCTGCTGATGGCGGTCGGGCGGTCCTCGCGACCGGCCGAGGGGAGAGAGGGCCCCCGACGGACTGAGTGCTCGTGCACCGTCCCCGCAGGCGATGCGCGGCTCAGCCGTACCCACCCTCTCGAACCATGAGGAGCAGCACCCATGGACTTCAAGGTCGCAGACCTTTCCCTCGCCGCCTTCGGCCGCAAGGAGATCACCCTGGCCGAGCACGAGATGCCCGGCCTGATGTCGATCCGCCGCGAGTATGCCGAGGCCCAGCCGCTGGCCGGCGCCCGCATCACCGGCTCCCTGCACATGACCGTGCAGACGGCCGTCCTGATCGAGACCCTGGTCGCCCTCGGCGCCGACGTCCGCTGGGCCTCCTGCAACATCTTCTCCACCCAGGACCACGCGGCCGCCGCCATCGCGGTGGGCCCGAACGGCACCCCGGAGAACCCGCAGGGCGTCCCCGTCTTCGCCTGGAAGGGCGAGACGCTGGAGGAGTACTGGTGGTGCACGGAGCAGGCGCTGACCTGGCCGAACACCCCCACCGGCGGCCCGAACATGATCCTCGACGACGGTGGTGACGCCACCCTCCTCGTCCACAAGGGCGTCGAGTTCGAGAAGGTCGGCTCCGCCCCGGACCCGTCCACGGCGGACTCCGAGGAGTACGGCCACATCCTCACCCTGCTGAACCGCACGCTCGGCGAGGCCCCGCAGAAGTGGACGCAGCTCGCGTCCGAGATCCGCGGTGTCACCGAGGAGACCACCACGGGTGTGCACCGTCTGTACGAGATGATGGACGAAGGCTCCCTGCTGTTCCCGGCGATCAACGTGAACGACGCGGTGACGAAGTCGAAGTTCGACAACAAGTACGGCTGCCGCCACTCGCTGATCGACGGCATCAACCGTGCCACCGACGTCCTGATCGGCGGCAAGGTCGCGGTCGTGTTCGGCTACGGCGACGTCGGCAAGGGCTGCGCGGAGTCGCTGCGCGGCCAGGGCGCGCGCGTCATCGTCACCGAGATCGACCCGATCTGCGCCCTCCAGGCCGCGATGGACGGTTTCCAGGTCGCGACGCTGGACGACGTGGTGGAGACGGCCGACATCTTCATCACGACCACCGGCAACAAGGACATCATCATGGCCTCGGACATGGCCAAGATGAAGCACCAGGCGATCGTGGGCAACATCGGCCACTTCGACAACGAGATCGACATGGCCGGCCTGGCCAAGATCGAGGGCATCGTCAAGGACGAGGTCAAGCCGCAGGTCCACACCTGGAAGTTCCCCGACGGCAAGGTCCTGATCGTGCTGTCGGAGGGCCGCCTGCTGAACCTCGGCAACGCGACCGGCCACCCGTCCTTCGTGATGTCGAACTCCTTCGCGGACCAGACCCTGGCCCAGATCGAGCTCTTCACCAAGCCGCAGGAGTACCCCACCGACGTCTACGTGCTCCCCAAGCACCTCGACGAGAAGGTGGCCCGCCTCCACCTCGACGCCCTCGGCGTCAAGCTCACCACCCTGCGCCCGGAGCAGGCCGCCTACATCGGCGTCAAGGTCGAGGGCCCGTTCAAGCCGGACCACTACCGCTACTGATCCCCGCGGATCCGCAGCACTGAACCAGGCCCCCGGCACCCGTGCCGGGGGCCTGCCCCATACGTACGTACGCACGCCAGCAAGGACCCCAGCCCATGCCCCGCGGCCGCTACTCGCTCCACGACCCGCACGACCACACCCCCCTCGGCGAGGAGCACTTCCACTGCGCGCCCGGCCCCTCCGGCTGGCGCTACGTCTCCCAGCTCACCGGTCCGGACGGCGACCACCGAGGCTCGGTCGACCTGGCGATCGACGAGCTCGGCCGCCCCATCCGCCTCGAAGTCAACGCCTCCAGCTGGCAGGTCCGCGGCGCCGCCATCGACGGAGTCACCTGGGTGCGCTCCGATCCCACCGGCACGGAGGCCACCGAGGGCAACGTCCACGCCGCGGGCTTCACCGGCACCTCCCCGGCCTTCCTCGTCGCCACGGCCCGCCTGCTGCGCCTGACCCCCGGCGCCCCCGCCACCCGGGTCCGGCTCGTCGCGCTCACCGACCCGGTGCTGGCCCCCCGTACGGTCGACCAGGCCTGGGCCCTGCTGGGGCGCGCCGAGCACGCGACGGACAGCGGCCCCCTCGTGGTGGACGAGTACCGGGTCAGCGCCCTGGACACCGGCGAGGTCCACACGATCCACCTGGCCGGGGACGTCGTCCTCGCGGCCCCGGGCATCGAGCTAGAACACCTGGAGACCCCGCCCTCGACGTTCGAGGACTGACGTACCGGCCCCGGTGCAAGGGTCTCTCCCCCGATTGGATCTTTCGTCCGCTCCTGGTGTAGAACACGTCGTCGATCGAACATGATCACGACAAATTCTTGACACGGGGGAATTCCACATGCGCTCAACCAGGAATGTCATGGGCACCATCGCGCTCTTCGCCGCGATGGGTGCCGGTATCACCGCCTGCGGTCCGCAGGAGGACGGGGCGGCCGCCCCGTCCTCGCAGGCCCCGTCGTCGCACGCCCCCTCGGCGGGTGCCTCCGCGCCGGGCGCCTCCGCGGCGGCGAAGCCCTCGAAGGGCTCCACGGGCGGCGACGGGCGGGGCGGCGAGAACGACTGCGGCAAGCCGCCGACGCTGCCCGCGGGCGTCAAGATGATCGAGGTGGGCCTCCACCGCGACATGGGCGTCATCGAAGCCATGGACGCCAAGCCGAAGTGCACGCCCAACGACTGGATCTACCACGGCGAGGGAGAGCCCAAGAGCTACAAGCTCCCCGCGGACATCAAGGGCGAGCTGGCCCTGAGCGCCGGCCCCGGCCAGTACAAGCCGGTGACCCGGGAGGAGCTGTCGAAGCACATCGACGGCTGCCTGCGCAGTGACTACAACGTGGTGAAGCAGCCCTTCTCCTGCTACGGCAACGTCTACGAGATCACGCTCAACGCCAAGGGCGAGGTCATGACGATGCGCGAGCGCTGGTCGGTCTGACCCCGGCGCGGGCACCTCGGTGTCCGGCCCCGCCGGTCGGCTCAGGCCGGCGGGGCGAAACCGGTCCGGCGCACCGGCTCTGCGGGAACGACGGGCGTCACCGGGGCCGGGGCCACGGCCGGAACACCGGTCGGCATCACCGGCATCACCGGCATCACGGGAGCCGGGGCGACCGGGCCGATGACAGGACCTGCCGGGCCGGGGCCGAAGGCGCGGGCGGCATCCCGCGCCTGCCGCTCGTGCACCACCGCCATCAGGAACGCGGCAGCCGGTACTCCCGCCGGCGGCGGCGTCCCCGTACGCGCCACCAGATCGTCCGCGAGCTTCGCCGCCATCGCGGCGCCCACGTGCGGGTCCAGCTGGTTCATCCGCGTCAGGTACTGCCGTATCGCCAGCCAGAGCCCGTCCGGCACGGCCGACAGATCCAGCCCGGAGAACCGCCCGGCCAGCCACGGCGGGGGCGGAGGCACCGGCATCACCGGCGTACCCGGCACCCGCTCCCGGACGACCAGCGCTCCCGCGAACACGTCCCCGAGCCGCCGGCCCCGTGCCGACACCAGCGACGCGATGCAGGCCACGGCGCCGAAGGTCCCCAGCAGTTCCACGACCCCCATCGCCCCGCGCACCAGCGCATGGCGGAAGCGGATCGGCCCGCCGTCGTCGCGCACCACCCGCAGCCCGCAGGCGAGCTTGCCGAGCGACCGCCCGTGGGACAGGGTCTCCACCGCGATCGGTACGCCGACCAGCACCAGGACGAAGCTCGCCACCGACACCGCGGCCTGCGCGGCCGGATCCAGCGAGGCGATCGCGAAGGTCAGCCCGATCGAGATGATCAGGTACCCGGTCAGGTACACGAGCAGGTCGAGGAAGACCGCCAGCGCCCGGCTCGGCAGTCTCGCCGGCCGCAGACCCAGGACGACCGCGTCCCCCGTCACCAGATCGCTCACCCTGCACACCTTTCCCGTGACCGGACCCGCCCCCAGGCCTCCAGTCTGCCAAGCTGACCACGGTAGAAGTAGGCAGAAGCAGGGTCCTGGGGCAGGGGAGCGGCAACCGGATGGATCTCGACGTCTTCGTGACGGCCCACCGGGCGGAATGGGACCGCCTCGAACAGCTACTGGGCCGTGGCCGGCGGCTGACCGGCGCCGAGGCGGACGAGCTGGTCGCCCTCTACCAGCGGGCCTCCACCCATCTCTCCCTGATCCAGTCCAGCGCCCCCGACCCCCTGCTCACGGGCCGCCTGACCCAGCTCGTCGCCCGCGCCCGTGCCACCGTGACCGGCGCCCGCCGCGCCGGCTGGCGCGACGCCGCCCGCTTCTTCACCGCAGGCTTCCCGGCCGCCGTCTACCGCAGCCGCCGCTGGTGGATACCGACGGCCCTGGTCTCCGTCGTGATCGCGGTGCTCCTGGGCTGGTGGATAGCCACCCACCCGGAGGTCCAGAGCACCATCGCGGCGCCCGAGGACCTGAAGGCGCTCACGAAGCCGGGCGGCGGGTACGAGACGTACTACTCGAGCAACCCGGCGGGTTCGTTCGCCGCCCAGGTCTGGACGAACAACGCCCAGGCGGCTGCGACCTGCCTGGTCCTGGGCGCGTTCCTGGGTCTGCCGGTGCTGGGGATCCTGTGGGTGAACATGGAAAACCTCGGCGTCGGGCTCGGCCTGATGGCCTCGGCCGACCGCCTCGACGTGTTCCTCGGCCTGATCCTGCCGCACGGCCTGCTCGAACTGACGGCGGTCTTCGTGGCCGCGGGCACCGGCCTCCGCCTCGGCTGGACGGTCGTCGACCCGGGCCCCCGCACCCGCCGCTTGGCCCTCGCCGAACAGGGCCGTGCCGCGTTGGGCATGGCGATCGGCCTGGCGGTCGTGCTGTTCGTATCCGGCCTGATCGAGGGCTTCGTAACCCCTTCCGGCCTCCCGACCTGGGCCCGCATCACGATCGGCGTCGCCGCCGAGGCCGCGTTCCTTTCGTACGTCTACGTCCTGGGCGGCCGGGCCGCGCGCGCCGGCGACGTGGGCGACGTGGAGGCCGCCGACCAGACAGCCACGCTGCCGACCGCGGCCTGATGTGCGTACGAGCCCGCTGAGCTGCTAGTCTCCTCGTCGTCCCACAGCGACTGTTGACACGGTCGGCGTGGGGAGGTAGATTCTAACGGTTGCCTCGAACTGGACAAGTTCGGCAGTGATGGTTTAAGATCTTTCTCGCCCCCAAGGAATTGAATTCCAATGGGGCACAGTCGACTCCTCATCCAGGAACCGAAGCCGGGAAATCCGGTGGAAATCTTCTGATAGAGTCGGCATCGCCGGAAAGGGAAAACGCGAAAGCGAAGGACCTGGAAAGCAAGCGAGACTGACTCTGATAGAGTCGGAAACGCAAGAACGAAAGCCCGGAGG